>JBOGIX010000037.1:0-11932 GCA_050744685.1 Vicinamibacterales bacterium
GGTCTCGAGGCCGCGCACATGGTCGTGGCGCCGACGGCCGCCATGGGGGACGCGCTCGCGACTGAGTACGGTCTCAGGGTGCGTCCGCTGGTGATTCCGAACGCGTGCGCGGACGGCGATGCTGCCCGCGAGCCGAACTGGACGAGCAAGGAGCCGGTCGTGCTGACGGCGGGCCGCGCCTGGGATCATGCGAAGAACGTCGCGGCGCTCTGCGCGATCGCGAGCCGCGTGACGTGGCCAATCTATGTTGCCGGCAGCCAGCGAACGCCGGAGGGGGTCGACTGCCCGCTGCCCGGCGTGCGGGCGCTCGGCTGCCTGACGCCAGCGGACCTGTCGGCCTGGTTCCGACGCGCATCGATTTACGTGCTGCCGGCGCGTTACGAGCCGTTTGGATTGTCGGTGCTCGAGGCCGCCAGGGCAGGGTGCGCACTGGTGCTCGGCGACATCGCCAGCCTGCGCGAGAACTGGGACGGGGTCGCCGTGTTCGTGCCGCCGGACGACACCGGCGCGCTCGCGAGCGTCCTGCGGCAGTTGATCGACGATCCGGAAGAGCGGTTCGACCGCGGCAAGCGTGCCTTCGCCCGCGCGGACGCGTTCTCAATCGATCGCACGGCGAGGGAGTACCTGCGCGTGTACGAGGGGCTGATGGCATGAAGCCAACGATGGCGTTCTTCGGTTCGAGCCTGGTGTCCGCCTACTGGAACGGCGCGGCCACCTACTATCGCGGCATCATCCGCGCGCTCGCCGAGCGAGGCTTTCGCGTGACCTTCTACGAGCCGGACGCGTACGATCGCCAGCGGCATCGCGACATCGCCGATCCCGACTGGGCGCGCGTGGTCGTCTACCCGGTCAGGCGCGAGGACGGAACGGCATCCGACGCCGGTGTGCTCGCCGCCCTGCATCAGGCCCGCGGCGCGGACATCATCGTCAAGACCAGCGGTGTGGGCGCGTTCGACCGCCTCCTCGATGAAGCGGTGCTGGAGCTCAAGGCCTCACACACGCAGGCGATCTTCTGGGACGTCGATGCGCCGGCCACGCTCGATCGGCTCGGCTCGGATGCCGCGGATCCGTTTCACGCGCTGGTGTCTCGCTACGATCTCGTGCTGACGTACGGCGGCGGCGATCCGGTCGTCCGCGGGTACACGGCCGCCGGGGCGCAGCTGTGCGTCCCGATCTATAACGCGCTCGATCCTGCCACGCACTTCCCTGCAGCGGCCGATGAGCGGTTTGCCGGGGACCTGGGATTCCTCGGCAATCGACTGCCCGATCGCGAATCGCGGGTCGAGCAGTTCTTCCTCGAGGCTGCCGCCCGGCTTCCCGCGGCTTCGTTCGTGCTGGGCGGCAACGGGTGGGGAGACAAGCCGATGCCGCCGAACGTTCGCTACGTCGGCCATGTGTACACGCGGGATCACAGCGCGTTCAACTGCACGCCCCGTGCGGTGCTGAACATCAGCCGCGACAGCATGGCGCGGTATGGGTTCTCGCCGGCGACGCGCGTGTTCGAGGCGGCCGGCGCCGGCGCGTGCCTCGTGACCGACGCATGGACCGGCATCGAGATGTTCCTGGAGCCGGATCGCGAGGTGCTCGTGGCGCAGAACGGAGAGGACGTGGCCGCCCATGTGGCGACGCTGGATCCGGAGCGGGCTGCGCGCATCGGAGATGCCGCCCGCCGCCGGGTTCTGGCCGAGCACACCTACGAGCGGCGGGCGGCGGAGCTGGATGCGCTGCTCATGGAAAGGGCGGCGTGAAACTCGTCGTCTTCGGTCTCACCATCAGCTCGGCGTGGGGTAACGGACACGCCACGCTGTGGCGCGCGCTGTGCCGCGCCCTCCACGCCCGCGGTCACGAGGTGGTCTTCTTCGAACGCGACATGCCGTACTACGCGAATCATCGCGACTGGTGGGGCACTGAATGGTGCCGCCTCGTGTTGTACGACGACTGGAGCGAGGTTGCGCCAGCGGGGCGGCGGGAGCTTGCCGGCGCCGACGTGGGCATGGTTACGTCGTATTGTCCGGACGGTCCGGCCGCCTCGTCGCTCGTCTGCGATGCGAACGTGGCGCGAAAGGTGTTCTACGACCTCGATGCTCCGGTTACGTTGGAGCGTCTGGATCGTGGCGAATCGGTGCCATATCTGCCCGACGAAGGGCTCGGCGAATTCGATCTCGTGTTGAGCTACGCCGGCGGCTCGGCGCTCCACGGGCTGCGAACACGGCTTGGCGCCAGGGCCGTGGCGCCGCTGTATGGCAGCGTGGATCCGGCGCTTCATTATCCGGTGACGCCGTCCGCCGATCGGCGCAACGATCTGTCGTATCTCGGCACCTATGCCGACGATCGGCAGGCGGCGCTGGAACGCCTCTTCCTGGTCCCTGCCCGGTTGCGTCCCTGGCAACGATTCGCGATCGCCGGTGCGCAGTACCCGGCGGATTTCCCGTGGCTGCCGAACATCCTGTACTTCCGCCACATGCCGCCGCCGGAGCATCCAGCGCTGTTCTGTTCGTCGCGGTTCACGCTCAACATCACCAGGGCGGCGATGGCCGCGGTGGGGTATTGCCCGTCGGGCCGGCTCTTCGAGGCGGCGGCGTGCGGCGTGCCGATGATCAGCGACTGGTGGGACGGGCTCGACGAGTTCTTCGAGCCCTCGAGGGAGGTTCTCATCGCCCGCGACACGGACGACGTGATGCGGGCGCTCGATCTGTCGGATGAAGAGAAGGCGCGGATCGGCCGCGCCGGCCGCGAGCGGACGCTCGCATGCCACACGGCCGACACCCGCGCAAACGAACTGGAGCACCTGCTCGAACCACGCTGGTGCGGCCAGGCGGGGGCCGCATGATGTGGGGCATCGTTCCGGCTGCCGGACAGGGCAGCCGCATTCAGCCGCTCGCGTTCTCGAAGGAACTGCTGCCCGTCGGCAGCCGCCGCGACGGCGAGCGGGAACGGCCGAGGGCCGTCAGCGAGTACCTCGTCGAGCGCCTCGTGCTCGGCGGGGCCGACAAGATCTGTTTCGTGATTTCGCCGGGCAAGTCCGACATCCTGCAGTATTACGCCGGCGAGGCGTTCTCTGCGCGCGTGTTCTATTGCGTGCAGGGAGAACCAGCCGGACTGTGTGATGCCGTGTTCTGCGCGCTGCCGCTGATTCCCCCGGAGGACCACGTGCTGGTGGGCCTGCCGGACACGATCTGGTTTCCTGCCGACGGCCTCGCCCGGCTGCCCGACGGCGTGCTCTCGTTCCTGCTGTTCCCGGTGGAACGGCCGGAGCTGTTCGATGCCGTGGTCCTCGACGGCGACCACGTGCGCGAGATTCAGGTCAAGCGTACCGGGGCGACGTCGCACTGGGTCTGGGGCGCCTTCAAGATGCCGGGCTCCGTGCTGCGCGAACTGCACGCGCTCTGGTTGGCGCGCGGGAGGCAGGACGAGTACATCGGCACGCTGGTGAATGCCTGGCTCGCGCAGGGCGGCGACGCTCGTGGCATCGATGTGGGCAGGTCTTACGTCGACGTCGGCACGATTCGGGGCTATCGCGAAGCGATCGTCCTCTTGAGCGACGCAGATGCCGAGGCATCAGCGCCCGCGCTGCACGCGCAGGACATACGTCCATGACGCCGGTTCCGGGGCGCGACGGATCGCGCATGCGTATCGTCATCTTCTGCCACTCCCTCATCTCCGACTGGAACCACGGCAACGCACACTTCCTGCGCGGCATCGTGGCCGAACTGATCGATCGCGGGCACGACGTGCGGGTGTACGAGCCAGACGACGGATGGAGCCGCCGCCAGCTGCTCGCGGATGCCGGCCCTCGTGCCATCGCCGGTTTTCATCGCGCGTTTCCCGCGCTCACCTCGATGCCCGCGGATCTCGACCGCCTCGATCTCGACGAGGCGCTCGAGGGCGCAAGCCTTGTTCTGGTGCACGAGTGGAACCCGCATGCCCTGGTCGAGCGGATCGGCCGCCACCGGACCCGCGCCGGCCGCTACACGCTGTTCTTCCACGACACGCATCATCGATCGGTCACCGACATGGAGGCGATGGCCGCCTACGACCTGCAGCATTACGATGGCGTGCTCGCGTTCGGCGACGTGATCCGCGCGCGCTACATCGACCGGGGGTGGGGCAGGCGCGCATGGACGTGGCACGAGGCGGCAGACACACGAGTCTTCCAGCCGTTGCCAGCCGTGCAGCAGCAACGGGACGTCGTGTGGATCGGCAACTGGGGAGACGAGGAGCGCAGCGCGGAGCTCGAGTCATATCTGATCGAGCCGGTCCGCGATCTCGGTGCGAGCGCGACCGTGTACGGCGTGCGCTATCCGCAGGCCGCGCTGGCCGCGCTGCGCGCCAGCGGCATCCATTATGCGGGCTGGCTTCCGAACTACGAGGCGCCGCTGGCCTACGCGAGGCACCGGATGACCGTTCACATTCCGCGGCGGCCGTATGTCGAGCGGCTGCCAGGCATCCCGACGATTCGTGTGTTCGAAGCGCTCGCCTGCGGCATCCCGCTGGTGTCGGCGGCCTGGGCCGACACCGAGGGGCTGTTCGAGCCCGGCGAAGACTTTCTCGTTGCCGGCGATCCTGCGACGATGCGGACACACCTGCGCACGCTCGCCGCCGATGGCGCGGCTCGCGAGGCGCTCGCCCGGCACGGGCTCGAGACGATTCGGCGACGCCACACCTGCGCGCACCGCGTCGACGAGCTCCTCCACATTCATCACGAAGTGCACGGCGTCCCCGGAGAGGCGCTCATCGCATGACCATCGTCTTTCTCGGCTTGTCCATCACATCGTCATGGGGCAACGGGCACGCCACGACCTATCGTGCGCTCATTCGCGCGCTCGCGTCGCGTGGCCACGACGTGCTGTTCCTCGAACGCGACGCGCCGTGGTACGCGGACAACCGGGATTTGCCCGAGCCCCCGTATTGCCGCACGCGACTGTACACGTCGGTCGCCGAGCTCGAGCGGACGTACGCCGGCGAGATTGGCGCCGCCGACGTGGTGATTGTCGGATCGTACGTGCCTGAGGGAACCGCGGTAGCCGATATGGTGCTGCGGATCGCTGCCGAATGCACGGCGTTCTACGACATCGATACGCCAGTCACGCTGCGCGCACTGCGTCACGACCAGGCCGATTACATCAGTCGCGCACAGGTTCCGCGCTTCGACCTGTATCTGTCGTTCACAGGTGGCCCGACGCTCGCCCGGCTGGAGCAGGAGTTCGGCGCGCAGCGTGCCAGGGCGCTGCATTGCGCGGTGGACGCGGACATGTATTTCGAAGACACGTCCTCGACAAGGGATATGGATCTGGGCTACCTCGGCACCTACAGCATCGATCGGCAGCCCACGCTGGACGCCTTGCTCCTGCAACCCGCGCGCACCTGGGCGGCGGGCCGATTCGTGGTTGCCGGCCCTCAATACCCGCAGTCGCTCGAATGGCCCGCAAACGTCGAGCGGGTCATTCACCTGGCGCCGGCCGTCCACCAGCCTTTTTACAACCGGCTGCGCTTCACGCTGAACGTAACCCGGCGCGACATGGTGGAGGCGGGCTATTCGCCAAGCGTCCGCCTCTTCGAGGCCGCGGCCTGCGGCACGCCAATCATCAGCGACGACTGGCCTGGCCTCGAGGCCTATCTCGCTCCCGGCCAGGAGATCCTGGTCGCGCGTTCGTCGCGGGACGTGATGGCCTGCCTGCGCGAGCTCCCTGAGGCAGACCGCGAGGCAATCGGACGAAAGGCCCGCGATCGCGTGTTGGCGTCGCACACCGCCGAGCATCGCGCGTTCGAGCTGGAACGCTACGTGAACGAGGCGACACGCCGCGAGCGCGTTCCCGACGCGGAAGTGCCGACGACCGCCGGGGCGAGGACGGCAGGGATCGAGCGGGTCCGTCCCCGCCTGATCGCTGCGAGGACATGAGCCAGATGGATCACGACCACGGCAGCGGCCGCGGCCCGCGCGTGGCCGAGCTCGATCACCACGCGATCGAAGCGCGCGTGCGAGAGCTGGGCGACTGGTTTCATAACCTGAACCTGCAGGGGGTGCAAACCGCGCCCGCACACTTCCTGGGTGACTATCCCGCGATCAAGTGGCGCGCGTTCGCCCATGCGATTCCCGACGACCTCCGCGGCTGGTCAGTGCTCGACGTGGGGTGCAACGCCGGGTTCTACACGCTCGAGATGAAGCGCCGCGGCGCAGACCGCGTGGTCGGGATCGACAGTGATCTCCGATACCTGGCGCAGGCGCGGCTCGCAGCGGACGTCTCGGGACTCGATGTCGAATTGAGACGGATGTCCGTCTACGACCTGCCGTCGCTCGGGGAACGGTTCGACCTCGTGCTCTTCATGGGCGTCCTCTACCACTTGCGGTATCCGTTGCTCGCGCTCGACATCCTCCACGAGCATGCGGCAGGGCAGATGCTGGTCTTCCAGTCGATGCTCCGCGGCTCGCTCGAGGTCATGGGCGTCGCGCGCGACTACGACTTCAACGACCGCGCGCACTTCGAGAATCCGTCGTACCCGGCGATGGGGTTCGTGGAGCACAAGTATGCCGGCGATCAAACCAACTGGTGGATCCCCAACCGCGCCTGCGCCGAGGCGATGCTGCGCAGCGCCGGCTTCGCGATCGTCGACCACCCGGAGGAGGAGGTATACATCTGCCGGCGCGTGGCACTCGACCCCGCGCAGCCGAAGCTGGAAGAGGAACTGCCGTGGTTGAAGCGGTGATGCTCTGGAACGAGCCGAACAACCTCTCGCACTGGGATTTCGAAGTCGATCCCGGCTGGCAAACGTTTTCGCGCATGGTCAGGTCGGCGTCGCAAGCGATTCGCGCCGAGCGTCCCGGCCTCACGCAGGTCATGGGGGGCATTTCGCCGATCGATCCCGACTTCCTGCGCACGCTCGATGCGAATGGCGCGCTGGATGGCGTCGACGTGATTGCGGTCCACGGATTCCCGCTCGACTGGAACCACTGGCAGATCGGCGACTGGCCGTGCAAGCTGAGCGAAGTGCGTGGCGTGACGGACCGGCCAATCTGGGTCTCCGAAGTCGGCGTTTCGACGTTCGGCGCGGAAGAAGTCCAGGAGTTCGGCCTGCGTCGAACGGCGGAGCTGCTGGCGGGCCGCGTCGACCGGATTCACTGGTACAGCCTGTACGACCTGCCGAGGGCCTGGCCGGCGACGACACGGCACCGCGAAGCCGAAGGCTCGTCGTACTATCGTCATTTCTACATGGGGCTGCTCCGAGAAGACGGCACACCCAAACTCGCGATGCGCCAGTTCTGCACGCTGACGCCAGCGCTGGGGATCTGTCAGTGGTTCCATTTCGAGGACCATCGCCTGACGGATGCCGTGCGATGGTTGAGAGATCTGGGTGTAAGGCACGTGCGCACTGGGTTGAGCTGGGCCGACAGTCTCCGGCCGGACGCGGAGCGCTGGTTCGACCGCCAGATGACCGCGCTCGAACCGTTCGACGTGACGGTCACGTTCTGCTACACGCCCGAAAGCTGCGGGGTGAAGCCGCACCATACCAGCCCGCCGCGCGCCGTCGAGGCGTTTGCCGAGTTCTGCGCACGCCAGGTGCGGCGCTATGCATGACCTCCCTACAATCCGCTGTTTGATTCGCATACTGAGGGCATGCAGAACATCGTGACTCGTGCGGGCTTGCGCACGCTTTGGCCCAGGCCGACGCTGGCATACCCGTTGCGGACGCGAGCTGGCCAGCAGCGCGCGTTCGCGGGATGAGTGATCGTACTGGACACTAGCGACGGACCGGAGCCGGCTAGAACATCCGCGCGCCCAGCGGAACGTCGGCGTCGGGGCGGAGCAGGATTACCGCTCCTTCGTGGTCGGGAACGCCGAGGGTCAGCACCTCTGAAACGAAGGGCCCGATTTGCCGCGGAGGAAAGTTGACCACCGCGAGCACGAGACGGCCTTCCAGCTCGTCCTTCGTGTATCTCCGGGTGAGCTGAGCCGAAGAGCGCTTCGTCCCGATGTCCGGCCCGAAATCAACCTGAAGCCGAAAGGCCGGCTTCCTGGCCTGCGGAAAGTCCTCCACCCGGACGATCCGGCCAACGCGGATGTCCACCTTCTCGAAATCATCGAACGAGATCGGCAAGAAACCTCCCGTGCCCGCCCGCGGCCGCATCCGCGTGGGCTGCTCCGGCTGGCAATACAAGCACTGGCGCGGCGCTTTCTATCCCGCGGAGCTGCCGCAGAAATTATGGCTCGAACACTACGCCTCGATCTTCGACACGGTCGAGATCAATAACAGCTTCTATCGCCTGCCGGAAGAGGCCACGTTCGCCGACTGGGCGTCTCGCGCGCCGACACGGTTCATTTACGCAGTCAAGGCGAGCCGCTTCCTCACGCATATGAAAAAGCTCAAGGACCCAGAGGAGCCGATAGAGCGTTTCTTCAGCCGTGCGAGGTTGCTGCGGCGTCATCTCGGGCCGGTGCTCTATCAACTACCGCCGGGCTGGAAGCTCGACAAGGGCCGACTGGAGCACTTCCTGCAAGCCCTCCCCCGAAACGTCCGGCACGTGCTGGAGTTTCGCGACCCGTCGTGGTACGCAGACGACGTGCTCGAGATGCTCGATCGGCGGGGCGTGGCGCTTTGCGCGCACGACATGCCGGGGTCGGCGACGGGACGTCAGCGCGTCGGCCCGTTCGTGTATGTTCGATTCCATGGCGCATCGGGACGATACGACGGAAGTTATCCGGAGGATCGGCTGGCGCCCTGGGCCGCCTGGATCCGCGATCAGGTGGATGCGGGGCTGGACGTGTATGCATACTTCAACAACGACGTCGGCGGACATGCGCCTCGTGATGCGCTCACGCTGCGGAGGCAGGTGGCGTAGTGATCCTCCGGTCGCACGTGTGTGTCCGCGGGTTGCGGACGGCTCCCTCGTCCGCCGCTGATCGATGCGGTGGGCACTCGAGGCACGGACGAGGGTGGGCCCTGGACTGAACGAAAGGCGATCAATGCCGAGAATGCCGAGAGTTGTGTTCCGTAACCGCGCCGGTGGGCGCGGGATGCGTCTTGACTTCGGACCCGAGCCGAACTTTGGCAACCTGGGTTATCTGGCGACTTCGCCGCCGCGCCGGGGTGCGACGCGCGAGCAGAAGGTCCTCGCTGGCCTTGCCGCGGGCGCGGCCCTCGCGCTGATCGGCTCGCGAATCGCCCGTGCCCGGAGGGGCATAGACTTCGGCGGCCGGAACGTGGTGATCACGGGCGGCTCGCGCGGGCTGGGGCTCGTGCTCGCCAGGAAGTTTGCCGCCCAGGGCGCGCGCCTGGCGCTCCTCGCGCGCGACGAGCTCGAGCTCGATCGCGCCAAGCGCCTGCTCGAGGAGGAGTTCGGCGGCGAGGTCATGGCGGTCCGCTGCGATATCCGGAACAAGGCCGACGTGACGGCCGCCGTCATGAAGATGCTCGATACCTGGACGACGATCGACGTCCTCGTCAACAACGCCGGCGTGATTCAGGTGGGCCCGCTCGAGCACATGCAGCACGAGGATTTCGAGAACGCCATGGCGACGCACTTCTGGGGACCGCTGAACCTCATGCTCGAGGTCGTGCCGGTGATGCGACGCCGCGGATTCGGCCGCATCGTGAACATCAGCTCGATCGGCGGCCGCATTGCCGTGCCGCACCTCGCGCCCTATGCGGCCAGCAAGTTCGCGCTCCGGGGATTGTCGGAGTCGATGCGGGCGGAGCTCGCGCCCCACGGCGTTCTCGTCACGACCGTCTCGCCCGGCCTGATGCGCACGGGATCGCCGATGAACGCGCAGATGAAAGGGCAGCACGAGGCCGAGTACGCCTGGTTTGCCATCGCCGACTCGCTGCCGGGAATGACGATCTCGGCCGAGCGTGCGGCGGATCAGATCCTCTCGGCCTGCGCGCACGGCGATCCGGAACTGATCATCACGCTGCAGGCGCGCGCGGCCGCGATGATGAACGAGATCGCGCCGAACTTGACGGCCCGGCTCACCTCGCTCGCCGGCCGCATGCTGCCCGGACCGAACGGTCCCGAAGGCGACCGCGTCCGCCGCGGCCGCGAAAGCGGGTCGAAATGGGCCCCGTCGGTGGCCACGACGCTCAGCGATCGTGCGGCGGTCATGAACAACGAGGCCTGAGGCCTCGCTATTCGCTGTTCGCTATTAGCTGTTCGATGGGCTCAAGGTTCGCGACAGCTTGAACGGTGAACCCGCGAACAGCGGACCGCCAACAGCGGGCTTCGAGCGCGAGCCGCGGACCCGCGAACAGCGGATTTTCGAGCTGCGAACAACGGATCCGAACAGCGGTCAGCGAGGTCACCGCCGACTGGGCACTTCCCCGGTTTCGATAATCTGCTTGAACCGCTGCAGGTCTTCGCGGATCTCCGTCGCCGCGTCTCGGCCGGCCAGCCGCGCAAGGGCAGCGCCCACTTTTCCGCCGGGCGGACTGTACTGCAGGCGCACGCGCACGTGCGTGCCGAGGCCCGGTCCCGCATCCTCGAAGTTCACCGAGCCGGCGCTGACGACGTCCGAGCCCTCGATCGATCGCCAGCCGATGACCTTGTTCGGCACCTCGTTGATGATCTCGGCATTCCACTCGACGGTGGTGCCGGCCGGGCCTTTCGCGCGCCAGCGCGACAGCGTGTCCGTGACGCGCTCCACGGACTCCAGGTGGCGCATGAACTGCGGCAGGTTCTCAAGGTTTCGCCAGAACCGGTACAGCTCCTCGATCGACCGGTTGATGGTGACCGACTCCTCGACGATCGACCCGGCGTCGCCGCCGAGCGCCCGCCGCGTGTCGTCGCCGGTTCCGGCCGTGTTCACGCCGAGCGCTTCGTATACGTGGCAATGCCCGGTCGCACCCCGCTGGATGAGCATGCCGCCGAGCGCCGTGAGCGCCCACCCTGCGGTCTTCCTCCGGCTGAGGCCGTAAAGCGCCAGCCCCGTGCCGGCCGCGAGGGAGAGCCACTTCTCGACGTCGCTGATGTTGCGCCCGCCGTAAACCTCTGCATCCCCGGGGAACTCCATCTCCATGTAGGCCATTCCCTGCTCCTTGTCAGCTGTTCGAACTCGATGCCGCCGGCTCGCGCGCTGCGGCTATTTCGTCATCCGCGCGCCGGCCGTCGGCGTCCACGAGGGCGAGTCGCTCGCCGGGAACGATTCGTCGGACGACTCGTGTACGACATCGGCGCGACGCCAGCCGCGATCCTGCAGCGAACGATCGATGCAGCCGCGCATCATGCTGAAGTCACGGCGGCCCATTGCCGCGCGGACGGTGACGACGAGGCCGGCCATGGCCATCAGGCCTCCGCCGAATCCGCCGCGCCGGGCGCCAATCATGGCGAGGGCGGAGCCCCAGGCGGCCGCCATCCAGCGTTCCTGATCGTAAGTGGACAAGGTCGCGCCGAGCCCCGGCTTGTCCCAGACGCTCTTTTCGCCCCGCGCGACCAGGAGGTTCTTCGTTCCATCAGACATGGTGCTCCTTTACTCCGATGCAGCAATCTGCTGCGCCGGTTGCAGCACACCGCGCGCGCATCCCACTGTGGACCCGTCGCGGTTTCCCCGCAGTCGCAGGGCCGTAACCTTCGGTGCACAAGGCGTACCCGACTGTGCAGATAGAATGGCGCGCATGCTGAGGTTCCTCGGTCTCGTCCTTGCCGCGATCGGCATGGCCGGGGTAGCGGTGGCGCTGCAAGCTCGGCAGACCGTCGACGTCCTGATCCGCAACGGCCGTGTTCTGGATGGCACCGGCAACCCCTGGCTGCGCACGGACATCGCCGTGGCGGGTGATCGCATCGTCGCCATCGGCAACCTCTCGGATCGAGCCGCAGCCCGAACCATCGATGCCGCCGATCGCGTCGTGGCGCCTGGATTCATCGACGTCCACTCGCACGCGGCCGAGGGGCTGGGGCGCCTGGCGCTGCGGCAGGGACAACCACTACTCGCCCAGGGTGTGACCA
>JBOGIX010000038.1:0-3484 GCA_050744685.1 Vicinamibacterales bacterium
CAAGGGAGGCCACGCCCGCGCGGCGGCGCTCACGGCGCGGCGCCGCAGGGAGATCGCCCGCCTGGCCGCGCGCGCGCGGTGGAACAAAGGAGGAGGGGAGGCGGGCTGAGCGGAGGTGCCGGATTGCTCAACTCGCTCTGACGATGCTCGCGTCGTTCTTTGCGGGCCTGGCGCTCACGCTGGCGTGTGTCGGGCTCTACGGGATGATGGCTTACACCGTCACGCGTCGCACGCGCGAGATCGGCATCCGTGTGGCGATCGGCGCGCGGCCCTCCGCGGTCACCTGGATGGTGCTCCGGCAGACGCTGGTGCTCGTCGTGGCTGGCGCCGCGCTCGGCGTCGCCGCATCCGTCCCGACCAACCGACTGATCGCGGGACAGCTCTTCGACCTCATGCCTTCCGATCCTGCGGCGCTCGGCGCAGCGATCGTGCTCCTCTTCATCGTCGCGGCCGCGGCCGCCTACCTGCCCGCGCGGCGCGCCAGCCGCATCAATCCGGTCATCGCGCTTCGTTATGAATGAGCCGGCGCACGGCCTCGGCGAACTCCCTGAACAGCTCGGGCAGGCGCTGGAGGAACTCGCGGATCTCCGGCAGATGATCCGACGCGATCCATAGCACGAACGCCAGGCCGAGCAGCCAGACGACGGCGTTCCAGAAGGCGTAGACGCCGGGCTGGCCCGCCGGATGCGGCCGCCAGGACCACTGGTGCGCGGCGCGGATCGGGGATACGACGATCTGATAGGTGACGAGCAGAATCAGGACGCCGGCCCACGTCGGCACGTCGTCGGGCAGTTGCCAGCGCAGGATCGTGCCCGTGTTCACGAGCGAGATCATCATCGCCGCCATCGTCACGAAGAGCGCGAGGTGGACGAGCGCGAAGAGCGGCAGGAGCGCGGCCACCCACGGCGGCGGGGCGGGCGGAAACGACGTGCCCGCGGGCCAGCCCTGGCGTCGCCACTGACGCTGCTGCTGCCGCCACTGGCGCCGCAGCTGTCTCGCGCCCTGGGCGTACTGACGCTTCGCGCGATCGAGGATCTCTTTCGCATTGAAGGGGGCGCCGCCTGCTCGAGCGCGCTCTTCCGAGGTCTGCGCTTCGGGCATGATGAACATCATCGCCACGTATGCCAGGATGCCCGCGCCCTTGGTCACGAGCGCGACGATGACGAAGCCGATGCGGATGAGCGCGACGTCGATTGCGAGGTAGGCCGACAGACCCGTGCAGACGCCGGCGATCATCGCGCCCTGGGGAATCCTGAACAACCGCTTCGACGGGACCGCGGCCCCGGTCTCTGCGCCGCCGTCAGCCGAATCGTTGGTGGCGGCACTGGCGCTCGTCTCGGCCTCGGTGTCGATCGGGCCCATCTCCTTGACGATCTGCTCGACTTCAGTGGCCGTGACGACTGACTTGTGCGGGCCGAGGAAACGCTGGCATTTGTCGGCGATCGCCTGTTCCAGGTCGGCCACGATCTCGGCGCGATCGGGATTGCCGTGGAGGACGCGAGCCGCATCCTCGAGGTAGCGGTGGAGCACGTCGTATCCGCTCTCGTCGAGCTGATATGCATTGCCATTCAGGTTGATGGTGATGACTTTCTGCATGGCTACCGTCCGAGCTGAGCGATGGTGGCATTCAGGCGTTTCCAGTAGTCGTTCAGCTCGGCGAGCTGCGACTTGCCCCTGGCCGTGAGCTCGTAGTACTTGCGCGGGGGCCCGACGTTCGATTCCTGCCACTCGTAGTCGACGAGCCCGTCGCGGCGCATCCTGCTGAGGAGCGGGTACAAGGTGCCCTCCTGAGTGGCGAACTCGGTATCGCTCAAACGTTCGAGGATGTCGGCGACGTACACCTTGCCGCCAGCAACGATTTTCAGGATCAGGAACTCGAGCAACCCCTTGCGGATCGCGGCGAACTTGTCGGGCGTGGGCATGCGGCTGCCAGTAGCTACCTTTGTGTAACAAGGTAGCTGGTTATCAAACTGTTGTCAACAAGGGGAGCAACGGTACTCGGTAATCGGTACTCGGTACCCGGCACTCGGCACTCGGCACTCGGAACTGCGAACCGGTGAGCTCGAACGGGGGAACTCGCGACATCGGCAGCCCGGCAGGCACTCCCCAACATGGGAAACTGGCGACCAAGAAGATGACTGGCAACCGGAAACTGGCGACTGGACACTGGTTCCTGCTCCCGGCTTGCGCGAGAGCCGTACGAGAAGCGAGTTCAACTTCAGGATGAATGGCGCGGGCTGTGCAAGCCTGGAGACCATCCCGTTACACGCGCGCCGGAGGTACGAATGGACGATGACCTCGAAACGATGAGCCGGGAGGAGCTCGTGTCGGAAGTGAGGAAGCTGCGCGGCGGCATACGCACGCACCGCGACAGCACGGGCCACGAGCTGTGCTGGCATCACCCGGCGCTGTGGGCGCTGCTGCCGGAGCGAACCGATCCTGTGCCGACCGTGCCAGTCTGGGCCGAGTTCCTGCGGGGTTGCCTGAGGTACCGTGAATCGCTCGATATGCAGCTGCCGCACGCGCCCCGTTCGACGAAGCCGTACGATCGCTGATGCGGGGCCCGGAACCGGGAAACTCCGGAACTGGGGACTCGGTCGGTACTCGGTACTCGGGGACTGAGGAAGTCGGGAACTCGGGAACCGGGGAACTCAGGGCGTCGGCGGCCGGCAAGCAGTGGCCAGGACCGGAAACTGGCAGCCAAGAACCGATGACTGGAAACCGAAACTGGGCGACTGGAAACTGGTGCCTGCTTCAGCTTCGTGCAGGAGACGTGGTGCAAGCAAGTGCTTGCAATCCGTGCCGGGGCTCTGTTAGCCTCGGAGGTTCATGGACAGCCGCGAGCAGCTGCTGCAGGCGGCGCTCAAGATTTACGGCACGGCGGGCACGCGCGGCGCGACGACACGGCGGATCGCGCGCGAGGCGGGGGTCAACGAAGTCACCCTGTTTCGGCAGTTCGGCTCCAAGGACGTCCTGCTGCGCGACGCGGTGCAGGCCTTCTACGAGCGCCGCGTCCCCGGGCGCCTGCCCGCCGAGCCGGTCGATCCCCACCGCGAGCTCACCGACTGGTGCCGGCGCCACCACGACTTCCTGATCCGCATCCGATCCATTCTTCGTATCAACATGGCGGAGTATGCGGAACACCCGGAGCACCTGGCCGAGGCGTGCAAGCTGCCGGTGCGGATCGCCGACGAGCTCCACCGCTACCTGTTGCGCTTGCGCGCGCGGCGGCTGGCGCGCGGCCGCTGGAACGCCCGTGCCGCCACGGCCCTGCTGATGGGCGTCGTCTTCAGCGACGCCACGCAGCGCGACATCATGCCGGAACGGTTCCCTTACTCCGAGCGCGAGGCCGTTCGCCAGTATGTGAGCCTGTTCCTCACCGCCATTGGCGCGCCGCGGAAACGGGCGCGGCGAACGGAAAGACAGCGACATGCGTGACAAGTCCGACCGCCGGCCCGCGGAGATCACCGGGCGAGGTCATACG
>JBOGIX010000039.1:0-7076 GCA_050744685.1 Vicinamibacterales bacterium
ATCGTGATCCTCGATCCGCAGCAGCACGCGCGCGCCGCGCGCGCGGGCTGTGTTCCAGACGTAGCTGGCATTGAGCACGTGCCCGAGATGGAGCCAGCCCGTCGGCGCCGGCGCGAACCGGGTCAGCGATGGCACAACTGCGATTCGATCAACAATGAAGCCGCCAGTGCGGAATGTGGCGATGTCGTGACTTTTGGCAATTTTGCCAATTTTGGCAATTTTGGCAACCTGTCCGTTTTCGAGGGAGAGGGGAGCGTTGAAGCTCGAGGGTGTGTATTCCGTACTACCGACGCCGTTCAGCGCAAACGGCGACGTCGACGAGGGCAGCCTGCGGCGTGTCGTCGATCTCTTCATCGACGCCGGCGTGAACGGCGTGACGGCGCTCGGCGTGACCGGCGAAGTCGCGCGGCTCGACGATGGGGAACGCCGCCGCGTGCTGGATGTGGTGATAGAGCAGGTGGACGGCCGCATTGGCGTGGTCGCAGGTACGACGGCCGACGGCACGCGCACCTGCATCGGGCACAGCCGCCACGCGAAGGTCGCCGGCGCGACCGCGGTCATGGTCAGCCCGCCGCGCATGGCCAAGCTGAACTCCGACGCCGTAGTCCGGCACTACACCGCGCTCGCCGAGGCGGTGGACGTCGAGATCGTCGTGCAGGATTACCCGCCGATCTCGGGCTACGCGATGGAGCCGGCGCTCCTCGCGCGCATCGCCCGCGAGATCCCGCGCGCCCGCACCATCAAGCTCGAAGATCCGCCGACGCCGTTCAAGACATCGCGCATTCTCGAACAGGCTGCCGGCCTCGAGGTGCGCATCTTCGGCGGCCTCGGCGGCGTGTTCCTGCTCGAGGAGCTGCTCGCCGGCGCGACCGGCGCGATGACCGGCTTCGCGTTTCCGGAAGTGCTGGTGCAAATCGTCCGCTTGTTTCGTGCCGGCGATGTCGACGGCGCCGCAGACGCGTTCTACCGCGCAGTGCCGCTGATGCGCTTCGAGTTCCAGGAAGGCATCGGCATGGCCATCCGCAAGGAAGTGCTGCACCGCCGCGGCGCGCTGGCCAGCCCCGCCACCAGGGCCCCCGCCCCCGCGCTCGATCAGACCACGCGCGACGCACTCGACCGCGTGATGGCGTGGGGGACGTGGAAGTAAGGAACTGAGGAAGTAAGAACCGGGGGCTGGAAACCTCGAGGATCCTGGAAACTGGAAACCGGAAACTGGTAACTGGCTGTAAGTGGCAACGGCTGTTGGAAGCGGGAAGCTGGAAGCTGGAAGCTGGAAGCTGGAAGCTGAAAAAGATGCATCTTGGATTGGCTGGCAAGGTCGCGATGGTGGCGGGCGCAAGTCGGGGGCTCGGGTTCGGGGTGGCCGAGGCGCTGGCGCGTGAGGGGGCGCGTGTGTCCATCGCCTCGCGGGACGAAGGGGCCATCCGGGACGCGGCGGCGCGGATTGGCGGTGACGTGCTCGCGGTTGCGGCCGATGTGACGTCGGCCGCGGCGATTGAACGCTGGGCCGTGTTTACGGCGCAGAAATTCGGCGGCGTCGATCTGCTCTTCACCAACTCCGGCGGGCCGCCGGCCGGTCCGGCGATCTCGTTCGACGATCGCGCGTGGCAGGAGTCGGCCGAGCTGCTCCTGTTCAGCACGGTGCGCATGGTCCGTGCGGCGGTGCCCATGATGCGGGCCAGGGGCGGGGGCGCCATCCTGGTATCCACGTCATCGTCCGTGAAAGAGCCCATACAGAACCTCGGCCTGTCCACCGTGCTGCGCGCGTCAGTGTCCGCACTGGCCAAGACGCTGGCGCTGGAGCTCGCGCCGGCGAAGATCCGCGTCAACCAGATCATTCCCGGCCGCATCGATACCGACCGCGTGCGCCACCTCGATCAGGTGAATGCCACCAAGCACGGCATCTCGCCGGACGCTGCGCGGGAGAAGTCCATGGCGACGATCCCGCTCGGCCGATATGGCGAGATCGAGGAGTTCGGGCGCGTCGCGGCGTTCCTCCTGTCCGATGGCGCGGGATACATGACCGGCGCGACGGTGCAGGTGGACGGCGGGCTCATCCGGAGCGTGCTGTAACGGGACGGCGCGCCACGGGCGCGGAGCGGGGCGAAGGGGCCCCCGCGACGCTTCGACAGCCTCAGGGTCGCCCTGAGCTTCGTCGAAGGGCGAGCGACGGCGTAGCGGAGTCCGACGGGCGAAGCCCCTCGGATCTATGAAGGCATCTATAAATCTATAAATCAATGAGTGTGATGCGCAACGTGCTCCTGGCCGCGTCGACCAATCCGTGGCTGCGCGAGCGCGCGACGAAAGCGGCATTCGTGAAGCGCTCCGTGCGGAGGTTCATGCCGGGCGAGCGCATCGAGGACGCGCTCGGCGCGGCACGCGGGCTTCAGCGGCAGGGCCTCGGCACGATCCTGACCGCGCTCGGCGAGAACCTGACCCGTCGGGAAGAGGCCGAAGAGGTCACGCAGCACTATCTCGACGTCTTCGATCGCGTCGCGGCCGCCGGACTCGACGCCCACATCTCGGTGAAGCCGACGCAGCTCGGGCTCGATCTCGATCGCGCGATGTGCGAACGAAACCTGGATCGGCTGCTGGACCGGGCCGATGCGCGGAACAACTTCCTGTGGATCGATATGGAGTACTCCCGCTACGTCGATCCAACGCTGGAGCTCTATCGACGCGCGCGCGCGAAATCGACGCGCATCGGCATCGCGCTCCAGGCCTACCTCCGCCGCACCGAAAAGGACGTCGAGTCGCTCCTCACTCTCGGTCCCGCGGTCCGCATCGTCAAGGGCGCTTACCTGGAGCCGCCCGACGTCGCCTACCCGGCCAAGGCCGACGTCGACGCGAACTTCTACCGCCTCTGCACGCGGTTGCTGTCGCCGGACGCGCAGAAGGCCGGCACGCTCCTGCACATCGCCACGCACGATGTGGCGCTGGCCGACCGGCTGATCGCACACATCGCCGAACACCAGGTACCGGCGTCTGCGTACGAGTTCGCCATGCTCTACGGCATCGGCGTCCTCCAGCAGAAGCGCCTGGCCGCCATGGGCAAGCGCGTGCGTGTGCTCATCAGCTACGGCGAGTACTGGTTCCCGTGGTACATGCGCCGGCTCGCCGAGCGGCCGGCGAATGTGTGGTTTGTGGTGAAGAATGTGTTTGGATAGCTCGTTGTCAGTTTCCAGTCACCAGTTTCCAGTTGCCAATCATCTTCCTGGTTGCCGGTAAGGAGCCAGGGGCAACTGGTGACCAGTGAAGGCGACTGACAACTGGATATTGGCAATCGCTAACTGGTACCAGTGAATAATCACCGGCAACTGGAAACTGGCAACTGGAAACTGATTCAGAACGCAAATCCCGTCGCCAGGTGCACGCGGGTATCCCCGGTTTTCAGCCCGCGGGCGACGTCCAGATTCAGGCGGACCACCGACGCGATCAGGAAGATGCCGCCGCCGACGCCGCGGTGCCAGCGTGCGGCGTCCATCGACTCGCCGACGTTCCACACTTTCCCTGCATCCACGAACGCGGTGACGCCAAGCTTGGCGCCGTTCAGCACCGACGTCAGCGGCACGCGCAGCTCCGCAGACGTCGTCAGCGTGCGGTCGCCGTCGAAGGTGCCGGTGCGGAAGCCTCGCAGCGAACCGGAGCCTCCGAGCAGGACTCGCTCGTAGGGCGGCAGCGAGGCGTCTGCCCCCGTGTAAAGCGCCCGTCCGGCCACGACCATCTGGCGAAACACGCGAAGATACCCCCGCGCCTCCGTGGTGTAGCGGTTGATGCGGCCGGGCACTTCTCGGAAGTGCAGGCCCGTCCAGCCGGCGCCGAGCAGGACGGCGTTTCCCGGGAACGCCGGATCGAGCCGGGTGTCGACGGCGACGGATGTGCCGATGGTCCAGAGGCGATCGTCGAGCGCGCCGAACTCGATGGTGCTGCGGCTGACGCTCACCCCCGTGCGCAGGAGGTCCGCGAACACGCGCTCGGCGCCTGCCGTCACTTCGACGCGCTGGTCCCGGATGTCGAAGCGCGGGTTCTCGCGGTTCGAGATCGCGACGCTCGACTCGATCCGCGTCAGCGGGCCGGTCTTGAACAGGCGCTCGAATTCGAGGGCGGCGCGACGCGTCCCACCCCACGTGAGCGGCGCCGACAGCCGCTCGCCCGCGCCGAGCAGGCCCACAGTGCTCACACGTCCGCCGTAGGTGAAACCGTAGCCATCGGCGAACGTCACGATCGGCAGGAACATCAGCTTGCTGCGCAGCCTGCTCATCGGCCCGCCGACCGGCGGGAGGGGCGTGCCCGACGATGACGTCCCGCCCGAGCGGACGCCGGGACGTTCGTGCACGACCAGCACGAGCGCGACGTCGCTCGTGTTGGTCAGCGAGCGATAGCGCTTGCGCACCTCGACGGTCTCGAACCGGCCGCTGTCCTTCAGCCGCTTCGCGACGGCGTCGATGCCGTCGGCCGGCAGCGGCTCGCCCAGGCGGAGACCGGCGAGAGCGAGCACCTCCTGATCCGTCAGGAACGCGTTGCCGTGGATACGGATCTCGTGGACGACCTCGGCCGGAGCCTGGCCCGCCTGTTCGTCGACGAACGGACCCGAGCGGCGCCCGCGATCGTCCTCCGCGCCGACTGCGGCGTCGCGGGTGCGCGTCTCGGAGACGATCGTGCGGAGCTCACGAGACGGTGATAGAGGTGGATGGCCGGGCGCGGGGCTGGCGTCGGAGACCTTGGGAATACGGATCTTCGTCTCGACTTCTGCCAGCCGGTACTGCGAGAACGCCCGCTCGTACGACGCCTCGAACGAACCGTTCGCGAGCGTGACGCCCGCGTGGATGTTGATGCCGCGCGGAAGCCAGACGCCAGGGAACGGCTGCCTCATGGTCATCGATGCGCGCATGTCGTCGACGCGCACGAGCCAGGCCCCGGGCAGGAAGTCGAGCCACACGTTGTCGAACGTGTACTTGACGATCTGGTGCTCCTTCGGATCGATCCAGAGCGTGATGAGCGCCGTCTTGTTCATCTTGCGTTCGATGTCGCGTTCCAGGTCCGTGTTGCGCCGATCGCGCTCGCGATCGCGGTCGTTCCGCGCGTCCTCGTTTCTGGAGCGCGACTCCCCGGCCGCCTCGGCCTTCGCCTCCGTCCCGTCGTCCTTCTTGTCGTCGTCGCCGAACAGCTTCGTCGGGTAGTACTCGATCCTGAGCACCTCCTGCCCCTCGAGCGTCTCGCGCCCCGCCAGGTAGTAGTTGCCCGGCTCGAACTTGAAGTCCATGAAGTAGGCCTCGGAGACGAAACGCGGTTCCGTCGGCACCGTCGCGCCGCTGACGTGCAGCCCCTCGTTGCTGATCGAGATCTCGCCGTTGCCCTGCGCCTTCTCCTGCCCGCCGATCTTTCCCTCTTTCTCGTCCCGGGCCTGTTGTGCCTTCCGTGCGCGGCGCTCGCGTTCGGCCCTGATCCAGTTCTCCTCGTAGCGCAGGCGCGCGTCCTCGCCGATCGACACGCCGTTGAATCGAACCGGGCTGCGGACGTGCATGCCGTCGCGCACGTACCAGGTGTAGTCGCGCTTCGTGCGGTACATCGGCGTCCGCCCCGGCGCCAGGATCTCGAATTCCTCGGTTTCGTCGAGGATGTACTGCTCGAGCGTCTTGCGGTTGACCTCGCGCCTCACGAGCACCCGCTCCATGAACGCATCGAGCTCGTTTGACGGCGCAGGGGGCCGCTCGGCGGTGGACGGCGACGGAGCGCTCTCGACAGGGCGCACGGCCTGCCGGGGCTCAGCGCGGGCCGCGGGCGTCGAACACACGAGTGCGAACGACGCGAATGCGAGGACTGCGGCGTGCGGCTCACGAAGATACACGGGGGCCTCCGGGGGAGGGGCGGCTGGCTGGCGACATCTTAGACGAGACCGGGCCGGACGGCGTTCATTCCGAGGCAGCTCGGCACTCGGCTCGAGCGAGTGCGAGTACACTCCAACGACCGGCATCAGAGTCCGGGCGAGGCCATCCGCCTGCGGAGGCAACACGGGAGATACGTCGTGGCTTTTCGGCTTCAGAGCGTGTGAATAAAGCGCCCGCTGAGCGCGTGGCTTCCGCCTTAAGGCGGAAGATCTCAGGGAAATTCTTCCGGCTGAAGCCGGAAGCCACACAATTTGTTCACACGCGAAGCCACGCGCCTGGCACCCGCGTGGCTCCCGCGGAGTCAAGCACGCTCTCAGGCGGAAGATCCGGCCCGCCGATTGTCGGTCTGATTCGTATCCGTGCAGTTTTGGAGGCGTTTTGATGCAGTTTCGCAGGCTCCTGCTGGTTGCCGCCGCCGCGGCGTTCGCAGGGCATTTCCAGGCTTCCGCTCAGCAGCCCGTTCCCACGTACCGCGTCGAACCCCTGTCGGATCTCACTGGCGCTCCCGGGCTGTCGCTGGCGCTTCGCAAGCTCAGCACCGTCGGCACGCTGATGCAGACCACCGCGCATCCAGACGATGAGAACAATGCAACGCTGGCGCTCTATGCGCGCCACCTGGGCATGCGCGTGGCGCTGGTGACCGCGACACGCGGCGACGGCGGGCAGAACGAGATCGGCCCGGAGCTGTTCGACGCGCTGGGCGTCCTGCGCACGGAGGAGCTGCTCGCCGCCCATCGCTTCGACGGTGCCGAGCAGTACTTCACGCGCGCCGTGGACTTCGGCTACTCGTTCAGCCGCGAAGAAACGCTGGAGAAGTGGGGCCGGCAGGAGATTCTGGGCGACTACGTGCGGATGATTCGGCAGATCCGGCCGGACGTAATCGTGACGCTCGGCGTCGACGGTACGGGCGGCGGCCAGCACCATCAGATGTCGGCCATCATCACGGCTGACGCGTTCAAGGCCGCGGCCGACCCTGCGCAGTTTCCCGAACAGATCAAGGAAGGCCTGCGGCCGTGGCAGGTCAGGAAGCTGTATCGGCCGGCCGGCGGGCCCGGCGGCCGCGGTGGACGTGGGTTCGGGCGCGGCGGCCGAGGGGCACCGGGCGGTGGCGGACCGATCCCGGATGGCCCCGGCGCAGCGCCGGCGTCTGCCGCTGCCGACGCGAAGTTTGCGACCCTCGACACGAAC
>JBOGIX010000040.1:0-4033 GCA_050744685.1 Vicinamibacterales bacterium
GCGGGGACCAGGGCGGCCGCCAGGCCGACGAGCGCCATGGCCATCGCTGCAACGGTGAACGCCAGCGGGTCGAGCGCCGAGACCTCGAAGAGAATGGTCTTCATCACCCGGGTCAGCGCCAGCGCGCCGGCCAGGCCGGCGACGAGGCCCACGATCACCATCCACGCCGCGTTGCGCAGCACGTGAGCGAGCACATCGGCGGCATTGGCCCCGAGCGCCATGCGGATGCCGATCTCGCGCCGCCGCTGGGTGACCGCATGTGACAGCACGCCGTAGAGGCCGAGCGCCGCGAGCAGCGCGGCGAGGCCGGCGAACACGCCGATGATCCACGCGGGCTCGGTGGATCCCGACAACGTCAGCTGCTTCACCTGCTCCATCGTCCGGATGTCTCCGAGCGGGAGTCGCGGATCGACCTCCCCGACGGCCGCACGGATCGCGGGCATCGCCGCAGGCGCATCGTTTCTCGTGCGTACGAGCAGCTTGAGCTCGCGCCGCGGCGCCTGCAGCACCGAGACATACACGACCTCCTGAATCGGCGCCTGCGCTTCGCGGATCCGTTCGTTGCGGATCATGCCGATCACTTCCATGTCCTCGGCTTTGCCCGTCTGGCCGCGGTTCTCGTACATCGGCGCCGTGATCCGCACGATCCGGCCGACCACTCCCGCGGGATCGGAGAGCTTGAACCGATCGGCGAGCTGCCTGGCCAGCGCCTCGTTGACAACGACAACGCGCGGCGCGCCGGCGCGATCCTGCGTGGTGAAGCCGCGGCCGGCGAGCACGGGAATGTCCAGCGTGCCGAAGTAGTGCGGATCGACGCGCTTGAACCGGGTGCCGATGCCCCCTTCCACGCCGGGGACGGAGACGGCGTCTCCCTGCCGGACGCCGAGCATCGGGATGTCCGTCGAGACCGCGGCGTTCTCGACGCCCGGGATCGCCTGCAGCCGAGCGGCCACGTCCTCGATGAAGCGCGACGCACGGTCGGGATCGGGGTAGGTGGCGAGCGGCAGATCGGCAGACATGGTGATCACGTTGTCGATGCGGACGCCGGGATCGACCCGCTGCAGCTTGAACAGGCTCCTGAACAGGAGCACCGCGCCGCAGATCAGGACGAGCGATACGGCGACCTCGGCGATCACAATCGCACGGCGTGCGCCGTCGCGGGAGGACGTTCCGCGGCCGGTGAGGTTCAGCCCCTGTGTCACCTGGCCGCGAGACAGCTGGATAGCCGGCAGCAGGCCGACGAGCAGGGATACGACGACGGCGGTCGCGGCGGCGAACGCGAGCACGCGGAGATCCATCACGACCGTCGCGGTCGATGGCAGCGTGTCGGCGATCATCGGCACCGCCGTCCCGAGGAGCAGGTGCGCGAGGGCAACACCCGCAATGCCGCCGAGCAGACAGAGCACGAGGCTTTCCGTCAGCACCTGGGCGGCGAGGCGCCCGCCCGAGGCGCCGAGCGCCGCGCGGACCGCCATCTCCTTGCGCCGTGCCACGCCCTTGGCGAGCAGCAGGTTGGCGATGTTCGCCGAGGCGATCAGCAGCACCATCACCACCGCACCGAACGCCACCAGCATCGACTGGCGCACGTTGTCGCGCACGATGTCCTGATCGAACGGATCGAGCGTGACGCTCCAGTCGCGTTTGAACGCCGGTTGAAGCTCCTTCAGGCTGGCACTGACGCCGCGCATTTCCTCCCGCGCCTGCCCCAGCGTGACGCCGGCCTTCAGGCGCCCGACCGCGCCGAGCCAATGATAGCCGCGTGTGCGCTGGTCCGGCGCGAACTCGATCGGCTTCCAGAAGCCCGTGCCTCCCCGATCGAAGCTTCCGGGCGGCAGGATGCCCACGACCTCGTGAGGCTCGCCATCGAGATCGATGGTGCGATTGAGAAGGGTGCGATCGCCGCCGAAGCGCGCCTGCCAGGTCGCATGGTTCAACACCACGATCTTGTTCGCGCCGGGCTGCTCGTCGTCGGGCACGAACGTCCGTCCGAGTGCGGCGTTCACGCCGAAGACCTCGAAGTAGTCGGCCGAGACCAGTACGCCCGCGAGCCGGGCGGGGTCCCCCTCGCCCGTCAGCGCCACGTTCAGCCCACGCACGGCGGAGAGCGCCTCGAATGACGTGCTCAGCCGCTTCCAGTCGACGAAGTTCAGCGTGCTGATGCCGTTGCGCGAGGTCGGTGTCGGCGCCTCCCACACCCGGACCATCCGTTCCGGTTCCGGATACGGCAGCGGCTTGAGCAGCACCGCATCCATCAGGCTGAACATGGCCGTGTTCGCGCCGATGCCGATCGCCATGACGGCAATGGCGACGATGGCGAAGACGGGATCGCGGCGCAGCAGGAGCAGCCCGTAGCGGAAATCCTTCGCGAGCGTTTCCATCCAGCGCACGCTGCGCGTGTCGCGATGTTCTTCCCGGATGCGATCGACGTTGCCGAAACGAAGGCGGGCGGTGCGCCGCGCCTCCGCGGGCGACAGGCCTGCCGCCAGCGCGTCGCGTTCGGCCAGTTCCAGGTGGGCGCGCACTTCGTCGTCCAGTTCAGATTCCAGCCGGCGGCTGCGAGCCAGCGCCAGGAGGCGGCGGACGAGCGCTCTCAGCATCATGGCTTCGCCTCCAGGAACCTGGCCACGAGCGCGGTGGCGCGCTCCCAGTTGGCGACTTCGACGCGCAGCTGGCGAGTGCCGGCGGCGGTGAGCGAGTAGAACTTCACCTTCCGGTTGGTTTCGGACACGCCCCACTGCGTCTTGATCCATCCCTGCTGCTCGAGGCGGATCAGCGCCGGGTAGATCGAGCCCTGGCTCATGTGCAGCAGGTTGTCCGCGACCTGCTCGATGCGCCGCGCGATGCTGTAGCCGTGCATGGCGCCCATCGTGTCCAGCGTTTTAAGGATGACCAGGTCCAGGGTGCCGTAGGGAACTTCTGTTTTGTGGTTCGACATCATTTGTCCTCGCGGGCGGCCTGCTTGTTGCCAGGGGGCCATCTTGCGGCGCCCGCTCCGCGGGCGGCCTGCTTGTTGCCAGGGGGCCATCTTGCGGCGCCCGGTCCGCGGGCGGCCTGCTTGTTGCCAGGGGACCATCTTGCGGCGCCCGCTCCGCGGGCGGCCTGCTTGCCGCCAGGGGGTCATCTTCCGGCGTCCGCTCCGCGGGCGGCCTGCTTGCCGCCAGGGGCCATCTTCCGGCGTCCGCTCTGCGGGCGGCCTGCTCGCCGCCAGGGGGCCATCTTGCGGCGTCTCGGATTGTCCTCGCGGGCGGCCTGCTTGTTGCCAGGGGCCATCTTGCGGCGTTTCGGATCGTCCTCGCGGGCCCCCTGTTCGCTGCGTTGCGGTGTCATGTCGACTATCGACAGCTGAATGGTCGACTGTCGACAGGTGCGATGTCAAGGAAAGCCGTGCGCCAGCGTGCCGCGGCAACATGCGCCGCGTCCCGCGCGCGTCCAAGGCCGAACCCGTGAGCCCCCGAGCCCCGAGCCCCGAGTCGCTTGACACCACCCGGGCGAAGTGTTATTAAAGTCGCAGAGGTGTTATAAAAATCGCATGTCGAGCCGAACGAAGCACACCGGGCTGACCAAACGCGAGCGCCAGATCATGGACGTCCTCTACCGTCTCGGCCGCGCCACGGCCGGGGAGATCATGGCCGGCGTGCCTGGGGCGCCCGGCTACTCGACCATTCGCACCCAGCTGCGCGTCCTCGAGACCAAGGGGCACGTCCGCCACGAAGAGCACGGCCTGCGCTACGTTTACATGCCCACGGTGCCGCGCCATTCCGCCCGCAAGTCGGCGCTCAAGCACCTGGTCGATACTTTTTTCGAAGGCTCCGGGGCCAAGGTCGTCGCCGCCCTGCTCGGGGGCGAAGGCGCGCGGCTGGCAGAGGACGAGCTCGAGCGGATCGAGCAGATGGTGCGCAATGCGCGGAAGGAGTCGCGATGATGTTCCTGCTCGACGTCGCCGTTCGATCATCGCTCGTGCTGCTCGCCGGCCTGGGCGCGACCGCGCTGCTCCGCCGCCGATCGGCCGCGCTCCGGCACGCCGTGCTGGCCG
>JBOGIX010000041.1:0-5834 GCA_050744685.1 Vicinamibacterales bacterium
GCGTGGTCGTCGCCGATCGACCGCGTACGGCGGGCGGTGCCGTCCCGTTCGGCTTTGCTCAGGATGTCTTGAATCCGGCTCATGTCGGTTGCTCCAGCTCTCTCTCTCCAGCGTCAGGCCGCTTGCGCGTCGTTCTGGTTTTCAACGGCCGCGCGGAGGCGGCACGTTGACGATCTCAGGCATTACCGTGTATGCGCGGAATCTCGCCGAGCACCGGCACCTCGAATTCGCTCTGCAATGCCCTGGCGTCGTGCACCGATCGATCCATGAACTCGCGACCGACCACGGCCGCTGCGCCCAGCACCAATCCCATCGCGGTCGCCATGATCATGAGCTGGATGAGATCGGGCCGGACTGGCGCCGACGGCAGGAAAGCCGGATTGAGCACAACGAAGCGCTCGCCCCCTTGCTTCCGCGCGAGATCCTCCACGACGATGGCGTTCTGATACTTCGTCGCCAGGTCGCCGTAGCGCCCGCGCTCGAGCTGAAACTCCTGCGTGAGCGGCGACAGCTCCTGTTCCACCATTGGAGCCGTCTCGACGCGGCGTTGGTATTCGGTGATTTGTGCCCGCGCCTGCCCCTCGGCGTTCCGCAGGGTGTTGATGCGGATCTGAAGCAGGTTCCGTTCCTGCACCTTCTGGCGGTACACCGGATCGGCTGCGAGCAGCTGTTCATGATTGGCCTCGGTGGGCGCCTGCTGGCGCGCGGCGAATTCCTTCTCGGCCGACGCGATCTCCCCCTTGATGCGCATGATCTCCGGGTGGATATCCGTGTACCCCACCGCGCGCGCCGTGGCCAGCGACTGGCGCAGCTGGTTGAGCCGAGCCTGGCCGCCCTGGACTGCCGCCGCGCCGCTGCCGACACCCTGCTTGATCGCCTCGATTGTCGATTCGAGCTGCGACATGCGCTGGGTCTCGCTCGCGATCTGCGTCGACAGCGAGTCGAGCTGCTGACGCAGGCCGTTCACCGTCTGGACGTTCGAGTTCGTCTGGTCCGGCAGACGACCCATGTATGCCACCTTCTTCTGCGTCAGCTGATCCTGGATGCGTGAGAGCCGCTCCTGGCTTTCCCGCAGCTGCTGACTCAGCACCTCGGAGGTGTTCTCCGCGCGCTGGGTGTTCACCTTCGAGTTCTCCTCGACGAAGACCGTCGCGAGCCGGTTCGCGATTCGCTGCGCGCGTTCCGGCGAACTGTCGACGTAACCGAGATTGAAGCTCTCGATGCCATCCTTGCCCGAGCTGCGGCCGATCGGTTTCGGCACTTCGATGTTCTGTTCGACACGCGCGCGCAGCCCCTGCGCGACGTCTTCAACCGGCCGGCCCGGGTTCAGCCGCTCTTCGCGCACGACGCGCTCGAGCACCGTCCGGCTCAGGAGCTGTTGCGAGATCGCGCGCTGGCGTTCGCGCGGCTCGAACGACTGGATGCCGCGCAGCAACTCCGGAGAGAGCGTGGGGTCGGCGATGCCAATCTCGGCGTAGGACTTGTACTCGCGCGGCAACAACATGGCCAGCGCCGCGCCGCCGAGAACGCACAGCACCAGCGGGACGATGAACCACCATTTCCGGCGCTGGAGCACCGACACGTAGTCGAGTGGATGGAAACTGCGTTCTTCCATTAGCGGATCCTCATCGGTTGAGAAACGACGAACTGGACGCCGACGCGGTGCCGGCTGATTTCACCGCCGGTCACGATCGAATCCTGCCGCGTGAACGTGTAAAGCGCCTGCAGCTGGCCCCAGCGGCTCACCGCGTAACCGAACGTCGATCGAATCCAGACGGTGTCGAGCTCGAGGGCGCTGACTTCGAACGGGATCGAGCGGCGCCAGGCGGCCGTGGCCTGCGTGTACATCCGCCGCCGGCCGAGCGGCATGCTCACGAAGCCGCGGAGCTCCTGGCTGGCGCTCGAGCCGCCGAAGCCGAACGTCGGGACGTACTGCCGTTGGAACGCCCCGCCGACGGTGACGTACTCGAGGATGTGGCTCAGGTTGAGCCTGACGTACGCCCCCCTCCGTGTGACATCCTCGGTGCGATCGTTGAGCACGCCGAGCCCGGCCGACGCCGTAGCCGTCGTGTGCGGGCCCAGCGTGTAGCGCAGGATGCCGCCCACGTCCTGGAAGCCGAACTCACGTTCGCCGCCGTCGAGCGACGCCGTCCGGAACCCATACTCGCCGCCGACCGAGAGACGTTCCGACAGCTGATAGCTCAGGTCCGATCGAAGTGCATGGAGCGCGCCGCCCGAGAGGTCCTCGATCTCCCCGATCTCCCGCCGCCGATCGAAGTCAATCCACGTCATGTCGTAGCGGGACGTGAGCGTCAGGAACTTTGTCAGGCGCGCGCTGGTGCCGGCACTGAACCTGTTCGTGCGCGTGCCGCGCCGCCGGAACGGCACGCCGTCGACTTCCTCCTCGTCGGTCGTGGGTGAATCGGCGTAGCTGTTGGTCGCGAAGAGCGAGACGTGCCGCGTCATGGCACGCCTGAGCTCGACCACCGCGCGCTGATGGTAGTTGTCGAATCCCTCGACCTCGGCGTAGCGACGCAGGAAGCCCCGGTAGCCCGTCGAGAAGTCGGTGCGCCGGCCGAGATACTGGAGCTGTCCGGACGGCACGATGTTGAAGACCGAGTCGCTCGGCGTATCGGTCGTGGCCCCGGGCGTCGTGAGCGCGACGTTGGAGTCGTGCAGCACGCCAACGGCAACGCCGGGCGTAAAGCTCCATCCCGGGATCCGGGATGACTGGAACTCCGCGGACTGGGTGGATTGGGCGGCCGCCGGCGCGGCGAAGAGCCAGGCGGCCAGCGCCGCCGTTGCCAGCTTCGTCGTGCTGAACCTCGCGTGCATGATCTCCTCGTCTTGTCGCGTCGACTACGGCACGATGATGGTGTCGCCCGGTTGCAGGAACACGGGCGATCCTTCGCCCTTGATCGCGTCGTTGTAGTTGAAGCGGAGGATTTGTGAGCCGCGGCGGATGCGGATGTTCTTCGTATTCGCGAAGTCCTTGAACCCGCCCGCGGCGCTCAGCGCCTGGACCACGTCGACACGTCCGACGAGCGGCTGCGGGCCCGCGTTGTTCACTTCACCCATGACATAGAACACCGGCGGCGTCGTCTCCACGACGATCACCGTCACGGTCGGATTGGCAATGTAGCTCTTCAACGACTCGGTGATCGCATCGCGCAGCTCGACGGGTGTGCGGCCCGCGGCCATGATGTCGTTCGCGAGCGGGATCGTGATCTTGCCGTCAGGGCGCACCTGGACGCTTTGCGACACCTGCGAATCCTTGTAGACCTCGACGCGCAGCTTGTCGCCGGGAACCAGGCGATAGTCGGGCATGATGTCGGCCGACCGCGGGCGCGTCGGCTCGGCCGCGCCGCCGTTTTTCGTCGTGGTGCCGCTCGTGCCAGCCGGCCGGGCCGTGCTCGGATCCGAAGTGCTCGGACTCGAAGGGCTCGGAGTCGATGGACTCGGGGACGATGGGCTCTGCGCGCCGGCAACCGCGGCCGCGGCGATCAGAGCGAGCGCCGAAAGGGTGGTCGGAAACATCTTCATCGCAGTCCTCTGTTGAGCAGCAAATCCTCTATTGCACGTTTGACGCATTGCCGCGATCGTCGCGGCGCGGATGAACGGGTCTCGCTTCAGCCGCTCGGCGCAGTGTCTGGGCATCGGCGCCGTGCGTAGGGCAGCATGCCGCGCCCACCTCGATGCCCACTGGCGTCGGAAATTCGTAGTGGGCGAGGCGCGACACGAGCCGATCGATGACCTGCATGGAGTTGTGCAGGTCGGCGTCGAGCAGCACCACCGACAACTGGCCCTGGTTGGTTTGCGAGAGCAGGTCGGTCTCGCGGACCTCGCGGCTCACGAGGCGCGCCACTTCGCGTACGACTTCCGGCGGCGTACGCTCGGACGGGCTGCTCGGCGTCGGCTCGACGACGAGCAGCGTCAGGAAGTTCTGGGAACGCACCGCGCGCTTGAGCTCGTTGTTCAGCACGAAGTCGAACGCTTCGGGAGTCAGCACGCGGAGGTCCTCTTCGAGGAACGGATCGCCGGGCATCACGACGCTTTGTCCAGCTCCGCTTCCTTGATTTTGTAGAGCAGCGCCTTGTAGCTGATGCCGAGGATCTCCGCCGCCTCGCGCCGGTTCCAGCGCGTCTGCTGCAGCGTGCGGAAGATCAGCTCGCGCTCCGCCTCACGCGCCGCGTGGCGGGCGATGTCCTTCAACGACCCGGTCAGCGGGGCCGGCGCCGCTGCCGGCGGTTCGGCGGGGCGGTGACCATTCCCATTGGACGCGGCGGCGGCCGCGCCGTATGGAGCGGCCGGCATGCCCGGCGTGTTGCTGCCCGTTGCAGGAGGATGACCGTTCCCGGATCCCTGGACGGATGCGCCCGCGGGCTGTTGCAGAGCGGGGATCGGGCCGGACTTGAACGTACGGCTGGCGATCGCTTCGGCGAGCTCACGGCGAATCGACTCGTCGGTTCCCAGGATCACGGTTCGTTTGATCAGGTTCTCGAGCTCGCGCACGTTCCCCGGCCACTCGTATTCGGCGAAGAGGCGCAGCGTGTCGCTCGCCAGCGCCAGCAGCGGCTTGTTGTAGTGCTCCGAGTACTGCTGGAGGAACAGCGTGGTCAGCTCCGGGATCTCGTCGCGGCGCTGCCGGAGCGGCGGCAGCGTGATGCAGACGACGTTGAGCCGGAAGAACAGATCCTCGCGAAAGCTCCCGTCGTCGACGGCAGCTTCCAGATCGCGGTTGGTGGCGGCCAGGATGCGGACGTCCACGCGCACGTCGTGGCGGCCGCCGAGGCGGGCGAACTCGCCGTCCTGCAGCACCTGCAGCAGCTTCGACTGCAGCGGGGCGTGCATCTCGCTGATCTCGTCCAGGAACATCGTGCCGTGGTTGGCGAACTCGAACTTGCCCGGCTTGTGCTGGATGGCGCCGGTGAACGCGCCGCGCTCGAAACCGAACAGCTCCGACTCGAGCAGCTCCGAGGGGAGGGCCGCGCAGTTCACTTTGACGAACGGCTTGTCGTTCCGGGGTGATGAGGCGTGGATGGCGCGGGCGACCAGCTCTTTACCGGTGCCGCTCTCGCCGCGAACGAGCACCGTCACGTCTGTGTCCGCGACGCGATTGATGAGGTCGTGGACCTCGCGCATCTTCTCGTTGCGGCCCAGAAGCACGCCGGTCACACGACGGCGCGAACGGTCGGCCGTTACGCCGCTCACGCCTGCACCGCCACTCAGGAGATCGCGGTCGTCCATATACACTCCGGTTGCGCCGTCTGCTGCATGAACCCTGACACGTGCTGTTGAGCAAGCGTGATGCCACGAGTGGAAATCTTTCGTCCAGTTAGGAAAATGCGCAGGACGGCGCGCAGCAACGGTCGCGGTGGGAATCAGGTGAAACAGGAAAGGGTGGAACGGTGCTACCCACAATCAGCAGAGGACGTGCTGCACTGGGAGCATCGGGACTGCCTCGACGCCGTTCCGATGCACGCGCGTGGGCCGGACCCACGCGCGCGATATTGATCAGGTATGGGCGCTGCGCGCCAGCGTGTCAGGCGCGGCTGATGCCGCACTCCTTGATCTTGTTGAGCAGCGTCTTGTAGCTCACGCCGAGCAGCTGTGCCGCCTTCCGACGGTTCCAGTGCACCTGCCGCAGCGTCTGTTCGATCGCGGCGCGTTCGGCTTTCATGGCCGCCGCTTTCGCCACGGCGGCCAGCGAACCGCCCTTGTCGTCCCGGACCTCTTCCTCCTCGGCAGGCTCGTCGGCCTCCGGTTCCGGCGCGGACGGGAATGCGGGCGTGCCCAGGGGCGGCACCGGCGAATTCGGCAGCGCGACCCCGCCC
>JBOGIX010000042.1:0-6254 GCA_050744685.1 Vicinamibacterales bacterium
CGCACGAGCTGCGCACGCCGCTCAACGCGATCGTCGGATGGGCGGAGATCCTGCGGAAGCAGGAGCTCGACGATGCGTTGCGCCATCGGGCCATCGAAGCGATCCACCGCAACGTGACGATTCAGGCCCAGCTCGTCTCCGACATCCTGGACGTGGCGCGCATGCGAAGCGGCAGGCTCAGCATCGACCCGCAGCCCACCAGGCTCCGCGGCATCGTCGACGCCGCGGTCGAGGTGATGCGGCCCGTCATCGCCGAAAAGCGGATCTCGGTCACCGTCGATATTCCCGACGATGCCGTCGTGAGGGCGGATGCGCATCGGCTCAAGCAGGTGTGCTGGAACATGCTGTCGAACGCCGCCAAGTTCGTGCCGCCAGGCGGACGGATCGCTGTCGGCGGCGCGCCGGAGGGCGAGACCGTTCGCCTGACGATCGAGGACGACGGACCGGGGATTCCCGAAGCGTTTTTGCCGCACATCTTCGAGCAGTTCAGCCAGGCAGACCCGTCGCTCACGCGCCAGCACGGAGGTCTCGGCCTCGGGCTGGCCATCACTCACACGCTCGTGCGCCTGCACGGCGGGAGCATCACCGCCGCCAACCGGCCGGCAGGGGGCGCGATCTTCACCGTGCGCCTGCCCGCGGCCTCACGCCCTGCGGCCGTATGAACTTTGCGCCCGGCGACCCCGTGCACATCGCGGCCCTCGGCACCGGGACGATCCGCGAAGCGCGCAACGGCGGCCGCTACCTGGTCGAGGTCAAAGGGCGATCGATGATCATCGACGGCGCGCGGTTGAGACCGGTCGAGCCGCGCAAGGGCGGCAGGCGCTCCGGGCAGGAGCCGCCCTCGCAGCACGTGGCGGTGAGTGTGACGCGGCAGGATGCGGCGGCGTCGATCGACCTGCACGGCATGACCGTCGCCGAGGGGCTGACGGCGCTCGACGCGTTCCTGAACGAGGCGATCCTCGGCGGATTGGCCGAGGTGCGCGTGATCCATGGGCGCAGCGGCGGTCGAATCAGGCAGGCGGTGCATCGCCGGTTGAAGGAGCTGCCCTCTATCCTGGCGGTCCGCATCGACCCCGGCAACCCGGGTGTCACAATCGTGAGCTTGTGACCGCTCGCCCCGGAGACTGGCGAAAAATCGGAAACTGCCGCAAGATGTCCATGACTGCCGCAACAGGCCGCTCACGTGACTCGGAAACTGCCGCAAGATGTCCATGACTGCTGCAACAGGCCGCTCGCGAGAAGAGGAAATGAAGCTCGTCGCTTCGGCCTTCGTGTCGTTTCTCAGCGCATTCGCGCTGGTCGCGCCGGTCTCGCAGCTGCTCGCGGCCGGCCAGCAGACCCCGTTCAAGAGCGGCGCACGGACGGTCGCCGTCTACGCCACGGTGAGCGACAGCGAGGGGCGCCTGGTGCCGGACCTGGCGCGCGAGGATTTCGAGATCTACGACAACGGCAAGCTGCAGCCGACGACCATCTTCTCGAACGACATCCAGCCGATCACCGTCGTCATGATGCTCGACCGGAGCGGCAGCATGGCGGGAAACGCCACGCTCATCGAGCGCGCAGGCGAAGCGTTCGTGCGGCGGCTGCTGCCAACCGACAAGGCGCGGATAGGCAGTTTCGCCGAGAAGATCCAGATCGACCCGGAAGGCTTCACCGGCGATCAGAACGAGCTCATCGGGATCCTCCGCACGAAGCTGCAGCAATCGGGACCGACGCCGCTGTGGAATGCCGCCGATGCGGCGATCGACAGCCTGCTGCCGCAGGACGGACGCCGCGTCGTGCTGCTCTTCACCGACGGCGTCGACAGCCCCATGAACTTCAGGTTCAACAACCTCAGCGTGATGGACGTGATGAAGCAGGCGCAGCAGCAGAACGTGATGGTCTATGCCGTCGGCCTCGAAAGTGCCGGGCCTCAGAACCCGTTCGGGCGCGGCGGCTTCCGCGGAGGGCAGGTCAGGCAGGGGCCCGATCCCGGCCTGCCGTCCATCGCGGAAGAGACCGGCGGCGGCTACTTCGAGTTGCGGCGCGCCGAGGATCTTGCATCGGCATTCGCGCGCGTCGCCGAGGAGTTGCACCGCCAGTACGCGCTCGGGTTCGAGCCGGCGTCGCTCGACGACAAGATGCACAAGCTGCAGGTCAAGGTGAAGAAGCCGGGGATGAAGGTGCGCGCCCGCAAGAACTACCACGCCGCGCGCGACAGCGGCCGCTGAGCTGCGACACTGTATAATCGCGCGCGCATTCACCAGCCACCGCATGCGCATTCACCATCACGGCATCCTTGTCCTGATCCTCATCGCCGCCGCTGCGGCGCTGCCGGCGCAGACCGTCGACGCCGGCCGCAAGGCCTTCGAGAGCCGGTGCGCCCGGTGCCACGGCGCCGACGGCAACGGCGGTGAAATGGGACCGCCGATCATCCTCCGCCTCACCGCGCGAGACAACGAGCAGCTGGCCGACTTCATCCGTCAGGGCATGCCGGAGCGAGGCATGCCGCCGAGCGTCGTCCCGGACGGCGAGATGGCCGACCTGCTGAAGTTCTTGCGCGGCATCGAGCGGCGCCCCGAGGCCGCGCCGCGTCGCGTCATCAGCGTCGAAACCGCGGGGGGGCCGCTCCAAGGCGAGGTGATGGGGCAGGGGTTCGACGATCTGCAGATCCTGACGCGCGACAAGCGCGTGCGGCTGCTGCGGCGGGAGGGGGAACATTTCCGTGACGTGACGTCGCAGGCGGACTGGCCGACCTACAACGGAGATCCCGGAGGCAACCGGTATACGGCGCTGACGCAGATCGACAAGGAGAACGTCGGTCGGCTCGCCCCCGCCTGGGTCTTCCCGATTCCCGGCGGCGGCAGCTCGCAGGCCACGCCGGTGGTGGTCGGCGGGATCATGTACATCTCGCACCCGAACGAATGCTTCGCGATCGATGCGGGGACCGGACGTCAGATCTGGCGATATCAGCGGCCGCGCTCGCGCGTCACCATGGGGCACGCCAACCGCGGCGTCGGCGTCGCGGGCGACCGCGTGTTCATGGTCACCGACAACGCGCACGTCCTCGCCCTCAACCGCTACACGGGGGAGCTGCTGTGGGACACGCGGCTCGACGACTGGCGCAAGAACTATTCGGCGACCGTGGCGCCGCTGCCGGCGGGCAGCCTCGTGATCTCCGGCGTGACGGGAGGAGAGCACGGCGCCAACGGGTTCGTCGCCGCACACGATCAGGAAACAGGCAAGGAAGTGTGGCGGTTCTGGTCCGTGCCGAAGCGCGGCGAACCGGGCTCGGAGACGTGGGGCGGCAAGGACATCGATCACGGCGGCGCGCCGACGTGGTTCACCGGCAGCTACGATCCGGAGCTCGATCTCGTCTACTGGCCGACCGGCAATCCGGCCAAGGAGTACAACGGCGACGATCGGCCGGGGGACAATCTCTACTCGGACAGCATCCTTGCGCTCGATCGCAAGACCGGCGCTCTCGAGTGGTACTACCAGTTCACCCCGCACGACCTGTGGGACTGGGACGCGACGCAGACCTCGGTGCTGATCGATGCGCCGTGGCAGGGCAAGCCGCGCAAGCTGATGCTGCACGCCAACCGCAACGGCTTCTTCTATGTCTTCGATCGGCGCGACGGCACGTTGCTTCTCGCGAAGCCGTTCGTCCGGAACCTGACATGGGCGAGTGGCATCGGCGCCGACGGCCGCCCGATCAAGGTGCCCGGTCAGGCGCCCTCGCCGTCGGGCACGAAGGTCTGCCCGTCGCAGGACGGCGCCACCAACTGGTTCTCCCCCTCGTACAACCCAGCGACCGGCCTGTACTACGTGCAGACGTTCGAGAAGTGCAGCATCTACACCAAACGCGACCAGGGCGACTGGGAATCGGGGAAGAGCTACCTGGGCGGGTCACAGAAGACTGCCCCGGACCCGGTGCCCCAACGGATCCTGAAGGCGATCGACATCAGCACCGGTGCGATCCGGTGGGAGGTGCCGCAGCCGGGACCGGGGAATTCCTGGGGCGGAACGCTGACAACCGCGTCGGGGCTCGTCATCTTCGGCGAAGAAGGCGGTTCCCTGATGGCCGTCGATGCCTCGTCTGGCACGCCGATGTGGATGTTCCCGACGAACCACTCGTGGCACGCGTCGCCGATGACCTACATGTTCGACAACCGCCAGTACGTCGCGGTGGCCGCCGGGTCGAACGTCATTGCCTTTGCCGTCCAGGACTCGCCGCGCAAGTAGGCGCGGAGCGCCGCCGCGGCAGGCTCAGGCCGTTTGCAGGTCGCGTTCTTCGAAGCGCGCGGCCGCAACCTCGCGCAGTACCCGATCGAACTCCCTGGTCGAGACCGGCTTGCTGATGTAGTCGTCCATCCCGGCAGCGAGGCAGCGCTGGCGGTCGCCGCTCATGGCGTGCGCGGTCATGGCCACGATGGCTACGTGCCGGTTGGTGCCGCGCTCGGCTTCGCGGATCGCGGCCGTCGCCTCGAATCCGTCCATCACCGGCATTTGCACGTCCATGAAAATGAGGTCGAAGGACCCGCGGCGCCACGCGTCGATCGCCTCGCGGCCGTTCGCGACGATCACCGTATCCTGGCCGCGCCGCGCCAGCAGAGCTTCGGCGAGCTTCTGGTTCACGAAGTTGTCTTCGGCGACGAGCACGCGCAGCGGCACCCGCGTCGTCTTGAGTGCGCGGACTGCAGGCGCTGCGGCTTGAACAGCCGTCGCCGCGGGCCGCGGCTCCGGCGGCGCGACGGCCACGCGGATCCCGAAAGAGAACGTGGTGCCGCGGCCGGGCGCGCTGTTCACGTGCATGCGTCCGCCCATCATCGACACGATGCGTGCGGACGTCGGCAGGCCCAGGCCGGGGTTGCCTGGAGTGGCGATCGCCGCATCGCCTCCCTGCTCGACGACCTCGAACAGGAGCGTCTGCGTCTCCGCGGAAATGCCGATGCCCGTGTCGGCGACCGCGAACTGCAGTTCGCACGATTCCTCATCCGCGGCCTGGCCCGGGGGCGCGGCGACGTTCACGGTGATCGCCACCGATCCGCGTTCCGTGAACTTGACGGCGTTGCCGGCGAGATTCACCATCACCTGCCGCAGGCGATCGGCATCTGCGACAATGCGCGTGGGCACGTCGGGCGCGACCGTGAGCGTCAGGCGGATCGTCTTCTCGCCGGCGCGAACGCCGAGCATCTGCACGACGCCGCCGAGCATCTCCCGGAGATCGAACGCGTCGGGATGAAGCTCCATCTTGCCGGGCTCGAGCTTCGACAGATCCAGCATGTCGTTGATCACGCAGAACAGCGATTCGGCCGACGACTTCACCATCCCGAGAAACTGCTTCTGCTCGCCATCACGCGAAGCCTCGAGCAGCAGCTCCGTGACGCCCAGCACGCCGTTCAGCGGCGTCCGGACTTCGTGGCTCATGCGGGTGAGGTACACGGTCCTGTCCCGGTTGGCGGCTTCGGCCGCTTCTTTCGCGCGTCGCAGTTGCGCGGTCTGCCCGCGGATCCGTCGCCGCAGCACCACGATGGCGCCGGCCGAGAGGAGCGTCACGGCCGCAAGCGCCGCGAGCGCCCAGAGGATGTGCACGTTCGTGAACCACGGCGGCGTCTCCAGGACGCGCACGGCGTCGGCCGAAGGCAGCACGATCCGGATTTCGCGCGGCACGAGCCTGTTGCCCTCGCGCGCCACTTGCAGCGACGATACACCGTCGACCTCGACGAGGCTGCCGTTCTGCACGGGACGCAGGCCGCCGGCGTTGTCGCCGCTCAGCGCCAGGTGGGCGGAAAACGGCTGGCCGTCGGCGTCGAGCACGAGCACATGTTCCGCCGTCGTCGCCACCGTCTGGAGCACTCGCGCCCGGACGCGCACGAGCGCGGTATCGGTGCCGTTGCGCAGGAGGTCGCGGGGATTGGTGGATACCGGTTCGGGCAGTGCGCGCTGGCCGGTCTTACGCACGACGGCATCGACCAGCCGCGGGCTGTAGCCGCCCGTGTCGGCAAAGCCGGCCGCGTCGACCAGGTCTCCGGGACGCGCGGACGTCCCGTCTCCCGTGCGCACTTCCAGCGTCCCCGCCGAATCACGCAGGAAGAGCACGCCCGGACGCGACGCCACGACCACACCGTTGACGTGGACGAGACGTCCGGCGCGGGTGAGGCCGTGGAAATTCATCAAGCCGTTCACCGTCGCCAGCGGCAGCTGGAAAGGATCTGCGACGGCGGGCGATTCCACCGACAGCTGGTCCACGTTCGGGACGAACAGCTGGATGC
>JBOGIX010000043.1:0-5636 GCA_050744685.1 Vicinamibacterales bacterium
CTTTCAGACTGGCGACTGGCAACTGGGAACTGGTTGTAACTGGTAACTGGTCACTGGTAACTGGTCACTGAGTAGGTGACATGCAAGAGAGGCGTTTTGCCGCCGTCGGCGCGTTCGTGATCGGAGGCCTGCTGCTCTTTGCGGTGGGATTGTTCCTGATTGGCGACAGGCGCCGGCTGTTCAGCGACACGATCGTCATTTACGCGGAGTTCGACCAGATCGCGGCGCTCGACAACGGCGCGAAAGTGCGCGTTGCCGGCATGGACGCCGGGGAAGTCGACGAGATCAGCGTGCCTGGCGGCCCCTCGGCGAAGTTCCGCGTGCGGATGCGCGTTCGTGAGGACCTGCATCCGCTTCTGCGAGTCGACTCGGTCGCGTCCATCCAGAACGATGGCCTGGTCGGCAACAAGTTCGTCCAGATCGAGCCCGGCACGGACGGCGCGCCGCGCGTCGAGGCATACGGCACCATCCGCAGCCGCGAGCCGTTCGACATCGCCGACGTGATGCAGATGATGAGCGACACGCTCGTCACGTTGAACGCCATGCTGATCGACGTCAAGGCGCGGGTCGACGAGGCCCTGATCGTCGTGTCGGCGACGGCCTCCGACGCGCAGGTGCTGATGAACGATCTCGGCGGGAACGTGCGGACGATCCTCGTCTCGGCGGGACGCATCACCCAGGATCTCACCGCGATGGTGAGCGACGTACGGCAGGGAAGGGGCTCGGTTGGCCGCATCCTGAACGACGAGGCGCTTTACGAGAGCGTGAAGTCGATGGCAGCAGATGCGGAAAAGGCGCTCGCGGCCGTGCGCGATGCGAGCACCGAAGCGAAGGACGTCATCGCCGGCCTGCGCGGGGAGAACGGTCCGGTCAAGGGGCTCACCGCCGACGTGCACGAGACCCTGCAGTCGGCGCGCGACGCCATGGCCGATCTGGCGGACGCGACCGAGGCGCTCAAGCGGAACTTCTTCTTCCGCGGGTTCTTCAACCGCCGCGGCTATTTCGATCTGGACGACGTCACCGTCGCGCAGTATCGGCAGGGAGCGCTGGAGACGAAAGATCGGCAAGCGCTGAGAATCTGGATTGGCGCGGGTGTACTGTTCGAACGCGACGCGCAGGGTATCGAGCGGCTGAGCGACGGCGGCATGGTGCGGCTGGACTCTGCGATGTCGCAGTTCGTTCGCTATCCGCACACGAGCCCGCTCGTCGTGGAAGGATACGCCGAAGAGGCGACGGACGACGAGCGCTATCTCATCAGTCGCGCCCGTGCGCAGCTCGTCCGGGAGTACCTGGTGAGCAAGTTCGGGTTGGACACCAACTATGTCGCTATTATGCCCTTGGGCGCGACGGCCGAAGGCAGTCCGTCGGGCAACCGTTGGGATGGCGTAGCGCTTGCGTTGTTCGTGCAGAGGACGGCGCTGTGAAGCACAAACGGAGGCGCGTTGCCGTTTTTCCGCGTCGGGCAGGGAAGTAGTGACGCGCGAAGGGACATGAATAGTGGCGGTGCGTGGCATGCCGTTTGATTCAACACTTCGGCAGGAATGCCTGAGCGGCAGTGGCCGCGAGCAGAGGAGGCAGACGTGGACGAGCGATCGCGAGTGCTGATGGCGACCATGCTGGGCGCCGTCGTCGGAGGAGTCTGGGGCTGGTTGTACATGACCGAGAGCGGCCGCCGCATCCGCGACCAGATCGAGCCGCGCCTCGACGACTTCATGAACGAGCTCACGCGAATGCGCGGCACCGTGGACAAGGCCCGGACCGCAGCCAATGAAGGCTGGCGGTCGCTCAGCGACATGGCCGGCGGCACGCCGCAGGGCCGCTGGTCGGCGTAATCGCCAGGAAGAGAGTCAGCATGGTAGACCTGCAGACGACGAACACGGCGCTCATCATCATGGCCGTCGTGAGCGTGCTCGAGGCGCTGCTGCTCATCGGCATCGGCATCGGCGCCTTCATGATGTATCGGAGGACGATGGCGCTCGTCGCCGATCTCGAGGCGCGGCAGGTCGCGCCGCTCCGCGAAAAGGTGGATGCCATCCTGCTCGACGTGAAAGCGGTCACTGCGCGCGTGAGCGAGCAGACCGAGCGCGTCGATCACGCCATCCACGGCACCATGGGGCGCGTCGATCAGACGGCTGAGCACTTGAGGAGCACGGTGAAGGACAAGGTGAGCACCGCCGCTGGCGTGATGCGCGGGGTGCGCGCCGCCATCGTGTCGTTCTTGCACACTGATCAGAGGCCGGAGCCGCCCGCCACGGCCGCGGGACGGCTGTAGGCGGCGGCGCTTCGGCCGATCCGCATTCACAGGAGGTTACATGGCGTACGAATACGATCGTTTCGAACGGGAAGATGGCGGCGGATCTTTCCTGATGGGCCTGCTCGCGGGCACGGTGCTCGGCGCGGGGTTGGGGATGCTCTTTGCGCCGAAGGCGGGCAACGAGCTTCGCAGCCAGTTGTCGGAGCAGACCGGGCGTCTCCGGTCGACCGCCAACGACGCCTATTCGCAGGCTTCGGAGAAGGTCAGCCAGATGGTGGATCGCGGCCGCGAGGCCTACGATCGCGCGCGTACGGGCGGCGGCACCGGCGGCTTCGGTGGCACGACGGGCGACACCGGCACAGGAGCCGGCGGATCGATGAGCGGCGCCGGTACGGGTGTCGGCACAAGCTACGGCTCGGACCGCGGCTGAGCAACGACGCGAAGGAGCTGGGAGAGTCCGACTCCCGGCTCCTGCGTAGGCTTCACGTTCCGCGCGGCCTCGCCCGCGCGCCATCCGCATCATGACCGAACGGCAGGCAGAAACACTCGCCGACATCCTGATCGGCGTCGCGGCCGCGAGCGCCGTGTATTACGTCCTCAAGAGCCCGGAGGCGCGCCGGACGCTGTGGCAGGCTGCGCGCGGTGCGTTCGCCGCGTCGGGCCCGTGGCTCGTGTCGGAGATCCGCCAGGGCTGGGCCGCAAGCGGCCGCACGCGCGGCGAGTCATCCACCGCCCCCTCGCCAGTCCCCCGAACGCACGCGGTATGATCGACGGGTGAGTGCGCCGCCAGCGCCACGGCGATCCGCCGACGCATCCCACGACGGCGGGCCCGTCCGTCGAGCCGCGCGGCACGCCGGTCACGCCCCCTTCCTGCACCGGGCGGTCGTCCGCATCCGTGGCGAAATCCGCTTGACCGCCCTCGCGGTCTGGCGCGGCGTGATTGGCGTGTACAACAGCGACGACCTCACGTTCGCCGCCTCGATTGCCTACTACTCGCTGCTGTCGCTCTTTCCGTTCCTGCTGCTCCTGCTGTCCGTGATCGCCGGCGTCACCAGCAGTCCGTCGGATCGCGACGCCGTGCTTGGCTTCGTCATGAACTATTTCCCGAGGCAGTTCGATTTCGTCCAGGCGCAGCTCACTGCGTGGCAGCAGACACGCGTGCAGCTTCGCCTGTCGGGCAGCATCCTGATGGTCTGGGCGGCGATGGGGGTGTTTGGCGCGATCACCTCGGCCGTGAATCATGCCTGGGGGGTGGAAAAGCAGCCCAGCTACTTCAAGCACAAGATGATTTCGCTGGTCATGCTGGTGATGGCGAGCCTGCTGCTCGTTGCCGCGCTGCTGCTCGTCAGCGCCATCAATATCGTGGAAGCCCGGTGGTTCGCAGGAGTGGTCGCGCGTACGCCCGGACTGCTCGTGCTGCAGGGATTCGCGGCGAACTGGGCGAGCACGATGGCCTTCATCTTCGTCGTCGGGCTCGTCTTCTACTTCGTGCCGAATGCGAAGGTGCGGTTCCGCGACGTCTGGGTCGGGGCCGTGTTGTGCGGCCTGCTCTGGCGGGGGGCGCTCGCCGGGTTTTCGTGGTACGTACGGGACCTGTCGAGGTACGCCAACATCCATGGATCGATCGCCGCGGTCGTCGTGTTCCTGTTCTGGATCTACATCTCCGCGGTCATCCTGCTGTACGGCGTCGAGGTGACTGCCGCCAACGCGCGCATCCGCCGACGCCGTCCCGAGCAGATCCCGGCGGCCCCGGCGCCGCGGATATGAACGCGGCATTCGCAGCGACAGCGGTCGCGGCGGCGCTCTCGCTGATCTCGGTCAAGGACGAGATCGCGCTCGGGCGCCAGGCGCAGGCACAGGTCAGCAAGGACGTCCCGCACGTTTCCGACAAGGCGGTCACCGCGTACGTCTCCAACCTTGGCCGGCGCCTGGCGGCGCGTGCGCCCGGGCCGAAGTATCCCTACAGCTTCACGATCGCGAACTACCGTGAGCTGAACGCATTTGCCCTGCCCGGCGGCCCCGTCTGGATCCATCGCGGGATCCTCGAAGCGGCGGCGAACGAATCGCAGCTCGCCGGTGTCCTGGCGCACGAGATTGCGCACATCGCCGAACGCCACGCCGCCGGCCAGATCACGAAACAGCTGCTCGCCAACGGGTTGCTCGGGCTGCTCGGCGCCATGCTCGGGAACGACGGCGGCGCGCGCACCGCACAAATCGGCGCGCAGGTGCTCGCCAACGGTTACCTGCTGAAGTTCAGCCGCGACGACGAGCGGGAGGCCGACAGGGTCGGCGTCGCGATCCTGAAGCGAGCGGGCTGGGATGCCCGGGGCATGCCGGAGTTCATGGAAACCCTGCGTCGCGCGCAAGGACGCGACCCGGGGTCGGTCGAAGTGTTTCTCTCGTCGCATCCCGCACCGGCGGAACGTGCGGCGGCGCTACGGAAGGTCGTTCGCGCCGGCGGACGCCGCGACAGCGCCGGGTTCCGGGCCATCAAAGCGCGCGTGCGGAAGCTGCCGCCGGCCAGGTCGATGAAACGGTAGCGGAGGGCAATCCGTGCGTACTTCGCTATCCTGAGGTCTGACTTCAGCTCAGTCGACCGCGGAGAGGTCGCTCGGCGCCGGGCCGTTGACGACGGTGCCGAAGCGGTCGAATCGAGAGCCGTGACACGGGCAGTCCCACGTTCTCGCCGCCGGGTTCCACGACACGATGCAGCCCAGGTGCGTGCAGACGGCGGAGCGGCGGTGCAGCTCGCCGGCCTCGTCGCGATAGACCGCGACCTTGATCAGGCCTTCGCGCAGCACGGCTCCCGTGTTCGGCGCGATCTCGTCGACCGAGGCGACCTCGCCGCCGGTGATCCAGGCGGTGTACTGCAGCGCGACGTTCAGGTTCTCCTTCACGAATTCGCCGGCGGCGCCCGTGCGGATGCGCGACGGGCTATAAAGGTCCGCCCACGGGTTCTCGCGGCCGACGATCAGGTCGGTCAGCAGGATGCCGGCGATGGTGCCGTGCGTCATGCCCATTCCCGAGTCGCCGGTGACGACGAACACGTTCTCGGCGTCCATCGGGTTTCGTCCGATGAAGGCCAGCCCGTCCTGCGTCTCCATCACCTGCCCCGACCAGCGGAACTCGACGTCGCCGGCAGCGGGAAAACGTTCGCGGGCCCAGCGTTCGAGCCGGGTGAAGCGGGCCTCCGCGTCCTGCGCCTGACCGGTCTTGTGGTCCTCGCCGCCGACGATCAGCACCTCGAACGCGGCCACGTTGTCCCCACCGACGTCGCGGTTGGAGGTGCGCTGCAGCCGCACGTAGTGATACGGATCCGCCGTGTCCCAATAGAGCGCGTGCGAGATCGCGCCGGCCGGCACGCGCACACCGATCACATACG
>JBOGIX010000044.1:0-1916 GCA_050744685.1 Vicinamibacterales bacterium
GTTATCGAACGCAAAGCCGTCTCAACTTCCAACGCCCAACTCCCAACGTACGTAGTTAGCGGGTCTGTTCGTCCCCGAGCTGACGGCTGGGCGCTGCGCGGCACGAAGCTGCGAAAGCACGAAGCGACGAAGGAGATGTGCATTTGACTGAGGGCAAAAGGACACGCGCCGGCCCGGTAGCAGCCACGACACGGCCGGAACCAATCACGCATCGACCCCGGTAAACAGATACGTTGGAAGTTGATCTGGCGTGACAAATTCCCGTCCGATGATGTCGGCGAGCCGACGACGGCTCGAGACGTAACCCACGCCAATCGGCCCACTCTCACCTGAAGCGATCGGGTACCGCTCTTGCCATGTCTCCCGCGGGATCGCCCGCCAATCAGGTAATCGGCGCGCGCGGTTCGAACTTGAATGGTGCCGCGCGCGAACGTTCGCCGCGGGCCCGACCGACTGGAATCGACATGCCAGAAATCACCGATGCCGCTCTCGTTGCTTCGCTGCGCCGGCAGATGACGATCGCGGTGGCCAAACAGGTCGCCGCCGCCGGCAATCTTGCGAACGTCGACACGCCCAGCTACAAGGCGGTCGAACCGACCTTTGCCGACGCGCTCGACGGCCAGCTCTCGGCCGACGACGTGCGGATGCAGGAAGTTGCGGGCCTGCAGCCGCGGCTCGACGGGAACACGGTGCAGCTCGATCGCGAGCTTCTGACGATGGGACGCGCCGCGGGGGACTTCAGTGCCGCCCAGACCGCGCTCGCCGCGAAGTTCCGGCTGATTCGGTACGCCATCAACGAGGGCAAGTAAGCCATGCCGACCCTGAGTGCCGCCATCAACGCCAGCGCCAGCGCGCTCACCGCGGAGCGCACGCGTATCGAGGTTGCCGTATCGAACCTGGCCAATGCGGAATCGACGCGCAGCGCCGACGGCACGCCGTACCGGCGCCGCGACGTCGTGCTGGCGCCCGATCGCGTGACCGCCTTCGACGCGGCGCTCGGCCGCTCCGGCGCCACCGGCGTGACCGTGGCCGCAGTCGTCGAAGACGGCGCCCCCTTCCGCCGCCGCTACGAGCCGTCGCATCCCGACGCGGATGCCGAGGGCTTCGTCGAGCTGCCGAACGTGGACGCGCCGCAGGAGATGGTGGACATGCTCGGCGCCGCGCGCGCCTACCAGGCCAACCTCGCCGCCATCTCGATCATCCGCGACATCGTTGCCAAGGCGCTGGAGCTGGGACGTTAGGAAGTAAGGAACTGGGGAACTCGGGAACTGGGGAGGTAAGGAACGGGGCCCCGGGAACTGGAGACCAGGAAGCAAGGACTGGAAACTGGCGACTGGAAACTGAGTACTAGCGATTATGCCCATTGAAGCCATCAAGGTCGCACAGGCGCTGGCGCCGAAGGCGGCGGGTGCTGCCGCACCCGCAGTTGCCGGAACGGGGTTCGGCGACAAGCTCGCCTCGCTCATCTCCAGCGTCGAGGAGAAGTCCGCCGAGGCGAACGAGGCGGTCACGAACATGATCGACAAGACGGGCGACGTGCACGACGCGATGATCGCGCTGCAGCGCGCCGAGATGACGTTGCAGATGACCGTGCAGATCCGTAACAAGCTCGTGCAGGCCTACAACGACATCATGCGGATGCCCATCTAGCGGCGCGAGGCTCACTTGGACTTCTCACAGGTTGTTGGTCGCCTGAAGGCGACCGCTGCGAACTTCACGACGACCCAGCTCGTCAGCCTTGCCATCGCCTTCGTCCTCGTCGTCGGCATCGTCGGCGGGTCGGCTCTGTGGCTGAACACGCCGAGCTACACGCTGCTGTTCGCGGACATGGATCCCGACTCCGCGTCGCAGGTCGTGGAGCGCCTGAAGTCGCAGAAGATTCCGTATCAGCTGGATCCCGGCGGACGGTCCATCCG
>JBOGIX010000045.1:0-12385 GCA_050744685.1 Vicinamibacterales bacterium
GACTGGCGGATGACTCGTCCCCTGGCCCCTTTACACCGCCGCTCGGGCGGACCGCTCGGCCCGTCGCCTCTGCGGTCCCTCACTACGCTGCGCTCGTTCCCGGCGCGCGCCGTTCAGCGTCCCGCACTCTTCAGGTACGCCAGCAACCCGGCGAGCTCCTGTGACGACATGGCCTGATCCAGGCCCGCGGGCATGAGTGAGGCCGGCGCCGCCGCCATCGATGCGATGTCGGTCCGGAGGATCGCGTGCGCCTGCCCGGCCGCGTCGCGCACCGTCGTGCTGGCCGGCGCCTCCGACTCGAGGCGTCCGAAAATCGTCTTCCCGTTTCGCGTCTCCACCATGTAGGCCTCGTAGCCCGGTGTGATCTCGTAGTCGGGCACGACGATGTGCAGGAGGATCGCCTCGGGTGGCTGGTTCCGGATGCCGCTGAGATCCGGCCCCACTCGACCGCCGGATCCGTTGAACGTGTGGCAGGCCGTGCAGTGCTTCGCAAAGGCCGCTGCGCCCTGTGTCGGATCGCCCGCTCGGGCGAGCACGTCTTCCCGCCTGCGCTCGTAGGCCTGCATCGCACTGCGGGTATCAGCCGCCGAGTGCAGCGCCTCGGCTCGGGTTCGAATCGACGGGTCGCGGTGTGACGTGAGGCGACGCCAGCGCGACGCGCCCAGCGCGGATGCGTTGACATCGCGCCGGGCCACGGCATCGAGCAGGACGAACACGAGGCGGTCCTCGGACAACAGCGCGGAGAGCACGGCCTCCCGCAACCGCGGCGTGTAGGCCTGCCAGCGTGCCGGCTCCACAAGGATGGCCGCTGCGGCGGGGTCGGGCAGCTGGACGAGCGCGCGGACTGCCGCGACTTGCACGACGGTCGGCCGCTGTGGCTCGAGCAGCCGGCGCAGTGTGGCGCCGGAGTCGATCCCGTCGCCGTGTCCCAGCAGCTCGATCGCGGGCAGCCGCTGCTCGGCCGGCGCATCCTCGCGCACCGCCAGCGCGGCAGCCTTAGCCATCTGTGCCGCCAGCCGTTCGCGCGCCACGCGTCCCTGCGGCGTGTCGGCCGACACCAGCGTCATGAGCGGTGACCGCGTACCTGACGCCATCCCTCGCGCCCGCAGCCCCGCCGCGATGCCGTTCAAGGCGGCGGCCTGCCAGCCCTCTTCCACATCAGGATCGGAAACCTCGGCAACCAGCGCCAGGCACCGATCGGCAGACTCCGCCGTGCCGAACAGGCGCCCGAGATCCTGCATCACCGCCGCGCGCACTGCTGGCGCAGTTGGTGGCGCGCTGACGAACGCATGGAGAAATGCGCTGGCGCGGTCCCGCAGCCCGCTGAAAATCGCGGCGCGTACCCACCGATCGCCGCCGTCCCGTCGGGCGATCGCGGCCAGCGCGTCGACGACGCGCGCATCGGCCGCTGCGCCGATCGCGAGCGCGACGTGCAGCCGCACTCGCGCGTCGGCATCATCGGCCAGGGGGAGAACGGCATCGATCAGCCCGCGGTTGCCCGCAATCCGCCGCTCGGCGAGGCGCACTGCATTCTCACGTATGCCCGCGCTCGGATCGCGCACGGCGCGGACGATGTCCGCGTCCTCCAGCATGCCAAGCGCATCCATCGTCCACAGCGCATGGAGACGTCCGAGCTCGGTCCCGTCCGCCGCGAGCGCTCGCAGTCGGGGCTCTGCCGACTGCGCCCCGCGCTCGATGAGCCGCCGCCCGGCGGTCTCGCGCCACCATGCGTTGGGATGTTCGAGAATCGGCACGAGGGCCTCGACCGGGGCGTCAGCGATGTTCACCGCCATCCGGACGGGAGGTCGATCCGCCGCGGCCAGGCGGTAAATGCGTCCGCGAGCCTTGCCTGCGGTGAACGCGAACAGCTGCCTGCTCGACTCCGGGATGTACGCCGGATGATCGATGTCCTTCCGGTACATGTCGACGATGTAGAGCGCGCCGTCGGGGCCGTTGCCGGCGAAGACTGGACGGAACCACGTGTCGCGCGCCGCCAGGAACTCGGCCCCCTCGCGCGCGGGACGCGATCTGAAGCTCACGCCGTCCGGCTCGCGCACCTGGCGCTGGACGAGGTTCTGCGCCGACTCGGCGATGAACACGCTGCCGCGATGCCCCTCGGGCAATGCATCTCCGCGGTGGATGTGCACGCCGCTGGCCGACGTGAACGTGCCGGCGTGCGGCGTGGTCATCAGCGCGGGATGGAACGACGCCGTCGTCAGGTCGCGGCTGAGGGGCCAGACCTTTGCCTCGACGCCTGCGGTCGACACCTCGTGGACCGTGTCTGAGAATGCGAAATTCGGATTGCGTGTCAGCTGGCGCGGCTCGAGGACGACGTGCCACACGGGGTTGCGGTTCGCGCAGATGAAGCGCCGGCCGTAGTCGTCGAACGTGAGGCCGTACTGCCCCTGCCCGCCGGCCAGCTCGAACTCGCCGGTCCTGGGATTGAAGCGCGAGTCGCTCGACGTGAACTCGACGGCCGGACGCGCGGGATCGGCGGGCGCGGTGACACGGCCACCGTTGAGGCCGCTGGTCAGGTAGATCCACCCGTCCGGTCCGAGCGTTGGGTGGCTGAATCGAATCTGCGCCGTGCGGCTCGTGTTGAAGCCGGTCAACACGACGCGGCGCTCGTCGGCCACACCGTCGCCCGTGGTGTCCTTCAAGTAAAGGAGATCGGGCGCCATCGTCACGAACACGCCGCCGTCCCACGGCATCACGCCGTTCGGATAGGTCAGTCCCGTGGCGAAGTCCGTCCGTGCATCGTAGCGGCCGTCGCCGTCGGTATCGGTCAGCAGCGCGACGACGCCCTCGGGCGTGCGTGCGCGCTCACCGTCGAGCGGGTCGGGATAGCCGCGGTTCTCGGCGACGTAGAGTCGGCCGCGGTCGTCGAAGCCCATAGCCACGGGACTCTGGACGAGCGGTTCGGAGGCCACGAGGTCGATGCGGTAGCCCGGCTCGAGCACGAAGCTCGCGAGCGCCTCGGCGGGCGACAAGGCGGGCCGATCCTGGCGTGCCTGGGCGGCGGGCGTGCTCGACGTCCCTGTCCACGAGGACGGCGCGATGCCCGTCGCCGTCAGCGCCGCCACGGCCACGCCACAAAACGCCGCGAACCGGCCGGCACCCATGCGGGGCATGGTATCGCAGCGTGCGATCTGACCGATGTTCAACTCATGATCAGTGGCCAGGGGGTTGATCAAGCGCCACCTGATAAAGAAGTGGCATTTGCAGCCGCACGATGGCCCCCTGGCAACAAGAGGCCGTGCGCGAGGACACAAGAGGCCGTCCGCGAGGACAAAGGAAAGCCCGCTTGCAGCCGCCGGAGGTATACCCTTCTATCTCGCACACGCTTGCGGGATTACGCCGTATGGCTCGAGACATCTCCAACGCCGACGTCAGGATGCGGGGCTTCGCGCACCGGCACACCGTCGAGGCCGCGCTCGGCTGGCTCGACGCGCAACTCCTTCCGCTCGACGCCGAGCTGGTGCCGGTGCAGCGTGCCGCAGGTCGCGTGCTCGCGGCGCCCGTCGCGGCCGACGTGGACGTGCCCGGCTTCGATCGCGCGACGATGGACGGGTACGCAGTGCTGGCGGAATCGACCTACGGCGCCTCGTCGTATAACCCGCTGTCGTTCGAGATCGCCGGAGATTCGCGGCCCGGACTTCCGTTCGACGGAATGGTCGGTACCGGCCAGGCCGTGCGGATCATGACCGGCGCGCCGATGCCCGCCGGATGCGACGCGGTATTGCCGGCGGAGTGGGTGGACGCTGGAACAGCGGCGGTTCCTGTTGAAGCGCCGGAGGAGCGAGCCGCCGCCGGCAGCGAGCACGTCAGCGCGCTTGCGACCGTGTCACCCGGCAAACACGTGGGACCTCGTGGTGAGGACATCACCCGAGGGGACACGATTCTCCATCCTGGACGAGTGCTCAGGCCGCAGGACCTCGGCGCGCTCAGCTCGATCGGCGTGGGACAGGTCAGCGTAGTCCGTCGGCCACGAGTGCGGCTGGCGATCACGGGCAACGAGCTGCTCCCGTGCGGTTCGCGTCCGCAGGGCTTTCACGTCGCCGACGCCAACGGTCCCATGCTCGACGCGCTCGCGACACGCGACGGAGCCGTCGTCGACTTTCCCGGCCTCGTGCCCGACGAGCCGGACGCGGTGCTCGAAGCGCTTCGCGCCGACGCCGACGTCGTCGTCGTGTCGGGAGGATCGAGCGTGGGCGTCGAAGATCTCGCGCCGATGCTTCTGGCGCAGCACGGCGAGCTGGCCGTGCACGGCGTCGCGATGCGTCCGAGCAGCCCCACTGGTCTCGGGCGGCTCGATGGCCGGCTCGTGTTCCTGCTCCCCGGCAATCCCGTGTCCTGCCTGTGCGCGTACGACTTCTTCGCCGGCCGCGCGATCCGCGCCCTGGGCGGACGCAGCACGTCATGGCCCTACGCGTCCACGCGTGCCCCGCTCGCGCGGAAGATCAGCTCGCAAATCGGACGCCTGGACTACGCGCGGGTGCAGCTGGTCGATGGCGCCGTGCAGCCCATCTCGGTGGCGGGCGCATCCGTGCTGTCGTCCACCACACGGGCCGACGGCTTCGTCATCGTGCCGGCCGACAGCGAAGGGTTTCCGCCGGGCACGGACGTGGAGGTCTGGCTCTATGCATGACCAGGAGCAGTTCCTCCGTGTACTCGACCGGGACGAGGCGGAACGGCGGTTCCGCGCGGCCATCGATCTCCGGCCCCGTGGGGTGGAATCAGTGCCGCTCGACGCGGCGCTCGGCCGTGTGCTCGCGGCCGATGTCGTATCAGCGGTCAACGTCCCGTCGTTCGATCGATCGAACGTCGACGGCTTCGCTGTCGACGCTGCCGATACCTTCGGCGCATCCGAGGAAACTCCACGCCGGGTGCGACTCGGTGAGGAAGTGATTCAGACAGGGGTTGTGCCAAGCACGGTAATCCGGCGAGGCATCGCGGCGCCGATCGCCACGGGCGGAATGGTCCCGCGCGGCGCAGATGCCGTGGTGATGGTGGAGCACACCGATGTACGCGCCAGCGAACTCTGGATCACGAGGGCCGTCGCACCTGGCGCCAACGTATCGTTTGCGGGCACCGACATCGCCGCCGGCGAAACCGTGCTCCGCCGCGGCCAGGTGCTGACGAGCCGCGAAACCGGAGTGCTCGCGGCCATCGGCGTTGGGGCTGCCGACGTGTGGAAGAAGCCGGTGGTGGCCATATTGTCAACCGGCGACGAGATCATCGCGCCCGGGCAGCCAATGGCGCCGGCGCGCGTCTTCGACTCGAACGCGCAGGTGCTCGCCGACGCCGTGCGGGAGCTCGGAGGCGAACCGCTCCGGCTGGGAATCGCGCCGGATGACGTCGAGGTGCTGACCGAGCGTCTGCAGGAGGCGTTGCGCCGCGCCGACGTCGTGCTGCTCTCGGGCGGCACGAGCAAGGGCGCCGGCGACGTCTCCTATCGCGTCGTCGCTGCCTTGCGCGATCCGGGCATCGTGGCGCACGGCGTTGCGCTCAAGCCGGGCAAGCCGATCTGCCTTGCGGCGACGGGCGGCCGGCCCGTGGTCGTCCTGCCTGGATTCCCGACGTCGGCGATCTTCACCTTTCACGAGTTCGTGGCGCCGGTGCTGCGCCTGATGTCCGGGCGTTCCGTCGAGGAGCGAACGGTCGTGCAGGCGAGACTGGCCGTGAAGGTCAACAGCGAGATCGGGCGCACGGAGTACCTGCTCGTCGGCCTCGTGGAGCGAACAGACGCGGGCGAACCAGGCCTCGCGGCGTATCCGATGGGACAAGGATCGGGAAGCGTCACGGCATTCAGCCGCGCCGACGGCTTCGCCACGGTCGGCCGTCATCAGGAGATCGTATCCGCCGGCACTGTCGTCGACGTTCACCTTCTCGGCCGCGAGTTGCAGCTGGCGGATCTGGTCGTGATCGGCAGCCACTGCATCGGTCTCGACTTCCTGCTGGGCCGCCTGCACCAGCAGCGCGTGCGCGCGAAGTTCCTCGCAGCAGGAAGTGCCGCCGGCCTCTCGGCCGTTTCGCGCGGAGAGTGCGATCTCGCGGGCGTCCATCTGCTCGATCCGAACACCAATGAATACAACCGGCCCTTTCTCACCCAGGGGCTGGATCTCATCGAGGGCTACGGACGGTTGCAAGGCGTCGTGTTCAGGCGGGGCGATGCACGGTTCGAGGCACGATCCGCGCGCGAGGCCATCGCGGGCGTGCGCGCAGATCCCGGATGCGTCATGGTCAACCGGAATCAGGGCAGCGGCACTCGCGTTCTGATCGAAAACCTCTTGGAGGGTTCGAGGCCTCCCGGCTATGCCACCCAGCCGCGGAATCACCACGCCGTTGCCGCCGCCGTCGCGCAGGGCCGTGCGGACTGGGGCGTGACGCTCGACAGCATCGCCAGCCACGCCGGGCTGGGATTCCTGCCGGTGCAGGAGGAACGCTACGACTTCGTCGTCTCGACATCCCGCGCGCAACGTCCCGCCGTGAAGGCGTTCGTGGAGCTGCTGCGAGAACCGTCGACCCGCGACGTCCTTGCACGGCTGGGCATGCGCGTAATCGCGCCCCGGCGTCCGCCGCGTTCCAACCTCTTGTAGTGCAGCACCGTGCCGTGTGTATGACACCGCGACACGGCGCGCCGGCGGTATCCGTCGAAACGCGACTGCGCCGTTACACCGACGTGGACTGCCGTTGGCGAAGGTTCCAGTCGAAGACGGCGGCGAGCTCGTGGCGACCTCGCTCCTCGCTGCAGCAATCCTGCGCGCGCTGACGTGTTCTCAGAAATAGAAAATCTGCAGCTGGATCGTGAAGCCGTCGACGGATGGCGCCACCCGCGGATCGATCCGGTTCCAGGCGGCCTTGACGTTCGCGTTGTGCCGCGCCCACCAGTAGTTGACGCCTACCGACCACCGGTTCTCGTCGCCCGCGGCGGTATCGACGAAGGCGCGGTTGGTGAACTGGAAGACGGGGGAGATCCTCAGCTCGCGGATGAAGTAACCGAGCTCGAGCAGCACGACGTTCTGTTTCGGCAGCGTCGGGAACGTGGGGCCGCCGTCGATGCGGTTCCAGGCGAGCTGCGAGGTGATCGCCCCCGGGCCGATCGGATAGTCGACGAACGCGTCGGCGTCGTACGCGGTGTAGTCGTTCTGCGTATCGAACGCGGCGGCCACGGCCGCGACGTTCTTCGTGCCGAGGTACGTGCCGGTGTAGAAGTAGGCCGTGCCCTCCGGTTCGAGGAACTGATACTGCACGCGCCCTGTATAGCGGAACGATCGGTGGGAGGCTGCGTCGCGCGCGCCCTGAAACGCGCCGATGCGGTACTCGAGCCGGTTGCCGACAAAGGAGCCTCTCGCCTGGAAGCCGGTGTCGCGGCCGATGCTGGACTGCGTGGCGGCGGAGGTGCTGAAGGTGTAGGCGCCGTAGTCGATCGGCAGCAGCGAGGCGGCCGTCTGCACGCTGTTGCGCGAGAAGGGCACGAACATCAAGCCCGCGTCCAGGAGAAAGGCGTCGTGCAGCCGGAATTCGGCGTACGCGTCCTGCACCACCACGCCCGGGCTGATGTTCTTGCCGCCCGGCAGCGTCTTGCCCAGGTTCGGCGCGTCGGTCTCGACGAAGAACGTGACGTTCTTGGCAACCTGTCCGCCGAAGAGCAGCCGCACGCGGCGGATGAACAGTTTATGCGTGGTGTCGTCGGTGGCGGGATCCTCGAGCCACTCGCCCTGGAACTGGCCGAGCACGCCGAGTTTGAAGTTCACGTCCTCGTTGACCTTGATGAGGACCTGCGCATGTGCCGGTCCCGTGCAGACGAGAAGCGATCCGCACGCAAGCAACGAGAAGCGGTACCGATTGAACATGGCACCTCCCGCAAACGGCGCTGTCAGCGAGTATACGCTTGCGTCGCACGCCAGCGTCCGCCTTCAGAGCCTGTGAATCAATCACCTGTGCCAATCGCCTGTGCCAGTCGCGTGGCTTCCGCCTTGAGGCGGAAGACCGTACCCGCGCCGCACACTTCCGGCTGAAGCCGGAAGCCACAAGCGATCCACTGACAGATTCCTCAGCCGCAAGATGGCCCCCTGGCCACAAGAGGCCGCCCGCGAGGACAAACGATGCCCGAATGCTTGCCGCCGCGATCGCACAGGTGTATAAGAAGATCCGCGGCTCGCGGTTCGGCGGCGCGAAGCCCATCGAGAAGAAGCGCAGGAGGTTCCGATGGCGATCTCGCGGCGGGACATGCTTCGCCTCTCTGTCGCCGGCGGCGGCGGCACCGCGCTCGGCGGCCTGATTGGCTCGGGCGTCAACCTGGCGCCGGCGGTTGCCCAGGCGCAGCAGCTGCGCATCGCCAACGCGAAAGTCACTCCGAGCGTGTGCCCCTTCTGTGCTGTCGGCTGCGGGCAGCTCGTCCATACCATCGACGGGCACATCGTCAACATCGAAGGTGATCCCCGGAGCCCTCACAACGAGGGCACGCTCTGTCCGAAGGGGGCCGCCACCTTCCAGCTGCACGTCAATCCCAACCGTCCCACGCAGGTGCTCCATCGCGCGCCGGGCGCGACCGAATGGGAAGTGTGGGAGCTGGATCGCGCGATGGCGCGCGTCGCCGAGCTGGTCAAGAAGACGCGCGACGAGACCTTCATCGAGACACTGCAGAACGGGAAGGCCGTCAACGCGACGACCGCGATCTTCTCGCTTGGCGGCGCCACGCTCGACATCGAGTTCAATCACCTCCATCAGAAGCTGCTTCGCGGCCTGGGCATCATCGCCATCGAGAACCAGGCCCGGATATGACATAGCTCCAGCGTCCCCGGTCTGGGGACACGGCTCGGACGCGGCGCGGCGACGATGTATCCGCGGAGCATGGAACAGTCGGACTGCGTGGTCGTGATGGGTTCGAACATGGCGGAGAACCATCCCGTGGCCTTCCGCTGGCCGATGAAGGCGAAAGTCGATCACGGCGCCAAGCTGATCCACGTCGATCCGCGCTTCACGCGTACCAGCGCGGTGGCCGACATCTACGCGCCCGTTCGCGCCGGCTCCGACATCGGATTCCTCGGAGGGCTGATCCGCTACGTCCTCGAGAGCGAGCGCTGGAACGAGGACCCGTTCTTCCGCACATGGGTGTCGACGTACACCAACGCGGCCACGATCATCGACGACAGATTCGGCGATGCCGAGGACGGCGACGGCGTCTTCTCGGGGTTGATGGACTACACGGGCGGCGTCCCGGAATGGCCCTACAACGGCTTCGCGCGCCAGTACGACGACGCCAGCTGGCAGTACGCCGGCACGCGCGTCGGTGACCAGGGGCGGGTTGCTGCCACGGCACAGTCGGGCGAGACCCCCGGTACACCCTCGGGGACGCAGCAGCCAGCACCAGGACGCCCGGCTGGTCCGCCCTACGACGCGCTCGTTCGATCGCTGCTGAAGCCGCCGCCGCAGCGCGATGCGACGATGCAGAATCCCCGCTGCGTCTTCCAGATCGTCAAGCGTCACTTCAGCCGGTACACGCCCGAGATGGTCGAGCAGACGACCGGATGCCCGAGAGAGATCTTCCAGCGCGTGGCCGAGGCGGTCCTCGCGAATTCCGGGCCCGAGCGGACCACGTCATTCGCCTACGCGGTAGCGTGGACGCAGCACACGAACGGACCGCAGATCATCGGCTGCTGCGCCCTGCTCCAGCTGCTGCTCGGCAACTTCGGGCGGCCGGGCGGCGGGATCATGGCGCTCCGCGGCCACGCGTCGATCCAGGGATCGACGGACGTGCCGACGCTGTATCACTCCATCCACGGATACATGCCGCATCCCACCGCGCTGAAGCGGCACGAGACGCTGCGCGACTACCTGACCGCGGAGACCGTGCCTACCGGCTACTGGGGCAACATGCCGAAGTTCGTGGTCTCGTATCTCAAGTCGATGTACGGCGACGCGGCGACGGCGGACAACGAGTTCGGCTACGCGTGGCATCCGAAGATCTTCGGCGACCACTCGCACATGCCGATGTTCGTCGCCATGAACGACGGCAAGGTGCGCGGCATGCTGTGCATCGGGCAGAACCCGGCCACATCGCTCAACGCGAAGCTCGAGCGCGCCGCGCTGCGCAAGCTCGAATGGCTCGTCGTCAAGGACAACTGGATCCACGAGACCGCGCACTTCTGGAAGACGGCGCCTGAGGTCGTGGGCGGCGAGGTGAACCCGCAAGACATCAAGACCGAAGTGTTGTTCTTCCCGGCCGCGCAGGTCGCCGAGACCGAGGGCACGTTCACCAACACGCAGCGCTTGATGCAGTGGCACTTCAAGGCCGCCGAGGCGCCGGGCGACTGCCGGACGGACGTGTGGTTCACCTATCAGCTCGGCAAGCGCCTCAAGGCGCTGTACGCCGACAGCCAGGCGCCGCGCGATCAGGGGTTCAAGAACCTGACCTTCGACTACGAGCACGACGACCCGCGGGAGCGGCAGATCGGCGAGCCCGCCGCGCGCAAGCTCCTGAAGGAGATCAACGGTTTCTACAGCGCCGATCCCGCGAAGCACGTTGCCAGCTTCGCTGATCTGAAGGACGACGGATCCACGGCGTGCGCGTCGTGGATCTACTCGGGAGTCTTTCCCGCGCCCGATCGCAACCTGGCCGCGAGCAAGGAGCCGGACCCGCCCGGCCAGCCCGGTGCGCACCTGAACTGGGGGTTCGCGTGGCCGGCCAATCGCCGGCTGCTCTACAACCGCGCGTCCGCGGACCCTTCCGGAAAGCCGTGGAGCGAGCGCAAGAAGTGGGTCTGGTGGGACGGCGCGAAGTGGACCGGCTACGACGTGCCCGACTTCGCCGGCACCAAGGCGCCGGACTCGAGGCCGAAGCCCGGCGGGATTGGGCTCGACGCGCTCTCCGGCACCGATGCTTTCATCATGAAGCCGGACGGCGTCGGGTGGCTGTACGTGCCGACCGGGCTGGTCGACGGCCCGCTGCCGACCCAGTACGAGCCCGCCGAGTCGCCGGTGCAGAACCCGCTGTACAAGCAGCAGTCGAGTCCCGTGCTCAAGTACTGGAAACGCGACGGCAACCCGCTGGCTGCCGTCGGCGATCCGAACTTCCCTTACGTGATCACGACGTACCGCCTGACCGAACACTACCTTTCGGGCGCGATGAGCCGGTGGCTGCCCTGGCTCGCGGAGCTGATGCCCGAGGTATTCGTGGAGATCAGCACCGAGCTCGCGGAGGAGAAAGGCATTCGCAATCTCGACTGGGTGCGCGTCACGAGCCCGCGCGCGCAGATCCGCGCCAAGGCGCTCGTGACTCGACGCATGCGGCCGCTGCAGATCGGCGGACGGACGATCCACCAGGTCGGCATGCCGTGGCACTGGGGATACGAGGGGCTCGTCACCGGGGAGATCGTGAACGAGCTGACGCCGCTCGTCGGCGATCCGAACGTGACGATTCACGAGGGGAAGACGTTCGTCTGCAACGTCGAGCGCGCGTAGGACGGGACTGATCGCAATCGCGGATCGCGTGGTTGCCGCCACGCGCGGAGACCGGAGCACCAGCATGGCCGAGCCGACGGGTTTCTACACGGACACGACGGTCTGCATCGGCTGCAAGGCCTGCGAGGTCGCCTGCAAGGAGTGGAACCAGCTCCCGAGCACGAACGGCGGCGCCAACGTGATGAGCGGCGACAGTTACGACAACACTCGCCGTCTCGACGGCATCCACTGGCGCCACGTGAAGTTCATCGAGCAGTTCTCCGAGGACCGGAAGGATGGCCGCTGGCTGCTGATGAGCGACGTGTGCAAGCACTGCGTGCAGGCAGGCTGCCTGGAAGTCTGCCCGACCGGCGCGATCATCCGCACCGAGTTCGACACCGTCGTCATCCAGTCGAACACCTGCAACGGCTGCCGCGACTGCATCGCCGCATGCCCCTTCGGCGTGATCGACATCAACCCCGTGTCGAACACGGCGCAGAAGTGCACGCTCTGCTACGACCGCATGCAAGGCGGGCTGGAGCCGGCGTGCTCCAAGGCCTGTCCTACGGACTCGATTCAGTTCGGCACCGTCAAGGAACTGCGCGAGCGGGCGCAGCGGCGGGTCGAACAGCTGCACCAGGCCGGCGAGAAGCGCGCGTATCTGTACGGCGCCGACGACAGCATGCTCGGCGGATTGAACTCCTTCTACCTGCTGGTTGACAGGCCGGAGACCTACGGGCTGCCGCCGGATCCGAAGTTGCCGAGCCGCCATCTGGTGCCGGGGACCGTGGCAACCATGCTCGGCGCGATCATGGTCGGGCTCGCCGGTATCTTCAGCTTCAGGAACCGCGGCGACGGGGACGCCGCCGCAAGAGTGCCCCCCGGCGACAACAGGCCGCGCCGCGAGGCCAGCGAGGCGACGGGAGCGCCCGGCGAGGGA
>JBOGIX010000046.1:0-4433 GCA_050744685.1 Vicinamibacterales bacterium
GTCTTCAGCCAGCCCGCGGCCGTCGGGCTCGTGCCGAGCTCGCGGAAGCGCTCGAAAGCGCGCAGGAACACCTCCTGCGCGACGTCCTCCGCGTCGGCGGCGCGGCCGAGCAGCCGCACAGCTGTCCCGAACACCATGTCCTGGTATTCGCGGACGAACGCCTCGAACCGGGTGGCGTCGTTCAGCACGGGCCCGCGAGTCCGCCGGCGGTCACTGTTCTACTTACACGGGAGAAAGGAGAAAGTTGCAGGCAACGGCGAAGGCCGTCCTCAAATCGCCGCCCAGTGCCCTGTTGCCACCTCGCGCAGCGAAGCCGCTCGATCGAATGACGCCTCGTCCATCACGATCCGCCGGGCTGACGCGGCCGGGTCCGGCACGGGTATCGCCGACAGCAGGGCGCGCGTGTAGGGATGCGCAGGCGCTTCGAACAGCAGCGCCGTTTCCCCCATCTCGACGATGCGGCCGCGATACATCACCGCGACCCGGCTGCAAATGTGACGCACGAGCCTGAGATCGTGCGCGATGAACAGGTACGTCAGCCGAAGGCGCGCCTGCAAATCCATCAGGAGGTTCACGACTTGCGCCTGCACCGACACGTCCAGTGCCGACACCGGTTCGTCCGCGATGACGAAGGACGGATTGAGCGCCAGCGCGCGCGCCAGGCCGATCCGCTGCCGCTGACCGCCGCTGAACTCACGCGGATATCGCCCGAGCTGCGACGGGTCCAGACCGACGACCCGGAACAGTTCTGCCACGCGCTCTCGCCGCTCCGCCTTCGTCCCCACCCGATGAACGATCAGCGGTTCTTCGACGATATCGCCAGCGCGCATGCGGGGATTGAGAGAAGAGTAGGGATCCTGGAAGACGATCTGCATCTCCCGGCGCGCCTGCCGCATGCGCGCCGGAGGGAAGGCCAACACGTCCTCGCCCCGGAAACGAATCTCGCCAGTCGTCGGCTCGGTCAAGCGCAGGATGCAGCGACCGGTCGTCGTCTTGCCGCTGCCCGACTCGCCCACCAGGCCGAAGGTCTCACCCGCTTCCACCGCGAACGTCACATCGTCGACGGCACGAGTCGTTGGGCCCCGGCGGAACAGGCCGCGCTTCCCTGAAAACTCCTTGACGAGGTGCCGGACTTCGAGGAGCGCCATCAGGCGGATCCCCGCGCGCCCGCAATCACGGCGGCCCCTGGTGGCGGTCCTGGCGGGCCGGCGTCCGGCTCGGTCGTCGGTCCATGCAGGTAGCACTTCACCGTGCGGCCGTCGCCGAATTCGGTAACGCCGGGATGTGCCGTCGGGCACGGATCGAAACGCGAGGGGCAGCGCGGCGTGAAGCAGCAGCCGGCCGGCAGCTCGCCGGGGGCCGGTACGACACCGGGAATGGCGACGAGCCGCGAGCCGGGGACGCCCCCCGGGATCGATCCGATCAGCGCGCGCGTGTATGGGTGCTTCGGGTCGCCGAAGAGACCCGCAACCGGCGATTCTTCGACGATGCGGCCGGCGTACATCACGGCCACGCGATCGGCCATGCCGGCGACGACACCGAGATCGTGGGTGACGAGGAGCAGCGCCAGGCCGAGGCGGCTTCTCAGCTCGCGCAGCAGATCGAGAATTTGCGCCTGGATGGTGACGTCGAGTGCGGTCGTCGGCTCGTCGGCGATGAGCACCTCGGGGTTGCAGGCAAGAGCGATGGCGATCATCGCGCGCTGCCGCAGTCCGCCCGAGAGTTGGTGCGGGTAGTCGCGCGCGCGCCGCGCGGGATCCGGCACGCGCACGGCCTCGAGCAGGTCGATCGCGTGCTGGCGCGCGTTCTGCCTCGTGGCGCGGCCGTGCACGCGCAGCGTTTCCTCGATCTGGTCGCCGATCGTGAACACGGGATTCAGCGCGGTCACCGGCTCCTGGAAAATCAGCCCGATCTGCGCGCCCCGTACGTGCTGCATCTCGTGTTCGGGAAGCGATCGCAGATCGCGATTCTTGAACAGGATGCGTCCCTGCGAGATGCGGCCGGGAGGTTCGACCAGCCCGAGGATCGACAGTGCGGTCAACGACTTGCCGCTGCCCGACTCGCCGACCAGCCCGAGAGTTTCCCCCTTGTGCAGGCGCAGGCTGAGGTCGATGACCGCAGGCACGAAGCGGCCGTTGCTGTCGAAGCCGGTGGTGAGATGTTCGATGCTCAGCAGCGGTGGCGCGGCAGGCCCCCGCGCGTCAGACATCGATCTCCTCGTGCTCCCCGAACACGGACCGCAGCGTATCGGAGATCTCCCCTACCGTCGCGTGCGCCTCGACGGCATCGATGATTGCCGGCACCAGGTTGTCGCCGCCGCGCGCGGCTGCCGCAACCGTGTCGAGCGCGTCGCGCCACATGCCCGCGTCGCGAGAGGCACGTACGGCGGCAACCCGCGCCGCCTGCTGCCGCTCGATCTCCGGATCGATGCGAAGCACCTCGATCGTGGATCGCTCCTCGTCCGTATACCGATTCACCCCGACGACGACCGCTTCGCGCGAGTCGATGCGCACCTGTTCGCGGTACGCCGACTCCTGGATCTCCCGCTGGATCAGGCCCTGTTCGATTGCGGCGAGCGTACCGCCGGCGGCCTCGATTCGGTCGAGCATGCCGCGCGCCTCCTGCTCGATCCGGTTCGTTGCCGACTCGACGGCCCACGATCCGCCCAGCGGATCGACGGTATTCGCGACGCCGCTCTCGGCGGCGACGATCTGCTGGGTGCGCAGCGCGATTCGCGCGGACTCCTCCGTCGGCAGGCCGAGCGCCTCGTCGCGCCCGTTGCAGTGCAGCGACTGCGTGCCGCCCAGTACCGCGGCGAGCGCCTGGATGGCCACGCGGACGATATTGTTGTCGGGCTGCTGCGCGGTCAGGGTGCTGCCCGCCGTCTGAGTGTGGAAGCGGAGCTGCTGCGCGCGCGGGTTCGTAGCGTGGAAGCGGTCGCGCATGATGTGCGCCCACAGGCGCCGGGCGGCGCGGAACTTCGCCACCTCCTCGACGAAATCGTTGTGCGCGTTGAAGAAGAACGAGAGGCGCTGGCCGAACGCGTTGATGTCGAGCCCCGCGCCGATGGCCGCCTCGACATAGGCGATGGCATTCGCGAAGGTGAAGGCCACCTCCTGCGCCGCCGTCGAACCGGCCTCGCGGATGTGATAGCCGCTGATCGAGATCGTGTTCCAGTTGGGAAGCTCGCGCGCGCAGAAGGCGAAGACGTCGGTGACGATGCGCAGGGACGGGCGCGGCGGATGGATGTAGGTGCCGCGCGCGACATACTCCTTGAGAATGTCGTTCTGGACCGTGCCCGAGAGCGCGGCCGGCGCCACGCCGGCGCGGCGGGCCACCGCCACGTAGAGCGCCAGCAGGGTGATGGCCGTGGCGTTGATGGTCATCGACGTCGAAACGCGATCGAGCGGAATCCCGTGGAACAATTGCGCCATGTCGTCGATCGAGTCGATGGCCACGCCGACGCGCCCGACCTCGCCTGCAGCAAGCGGGTGGTCGGAGTCGTATCCCATCTGAGTGGGCAGATCGAACGCCACGCTGAGACCGCTGACGCCGTGCTCGAGGAGGTAGCGATAGCGGCGGTTCGATTCGGCGGCGGTGCCGAACCCGGCGTATTGCCGCATGGTCCAGAGGCGGCCGCGGTACATGGTGGGCTGGATGCCGCGGGTGAACGGGAACGCGCCCGGATATCCCAGCTCGGCGGCAGGATCCCATCCGGCGAGGGCCGACGGATCGTAGAAATGGCGTACGGCGTCTGTCACTGTAGGGGCCCTCGGACGCGGGAGGGTTCGGTCACCTGGCCATGCATTGTAGCAAGGAGGCCGGAAAGGGCGCCCGGGCCACTACATGTAGGGCACGGTTGTTGACACTGGATCGTGGCCGAGTTTACAATGGAGCTACGGTCCCGCGCTGCAACTCCTTCAACATGAATACACTTGGCGCTCCGACGCAGCCCCTCGCCCGAGCCGGGCTCGTGTCGGGGAGACGCCCCGGCGGCCCAGACCCGGCGGCGGTGAGGAGGTCCCAGAATGGATGACGTCGTGAATCGGATGGCCAGAGAGCTTTCCGACGCCATTGCTGCCGCCGTCGCTGAAGATTCCCGCGTCGAGGCCTGCCGCGAGCGCGCGCGCGCCGCAGGCTTCGAGTTGAAGGTATCGCTCGAGGCGGTCATTGGCTTCGTCAATCGCAATACCACCGGCGCGCTCGCGAAAGTGCCCGCGGCCCAGAAGGGCGTCAAGGCGGCCGAGCGGCGTCCGTACGAAATCAGCGCCAACGATCGCCGGTTCCTCCGCTCGCTGCGGATCGCCTCCGACGAGACCCAGGAAAAGGAAGTGGAATAAGAGACCGCTCCCCGCAACACGTCACGCGGTTGACACAGACAGAGGCCGGCGAGATTTCGCCGGCCTTTGTCGTTTTCCGGCACGCGTTAACAG
>JBOGIX010000047.1:0-3233 GCA_050744685.1 Vicinamibacterales bacterium
CGAGGACCTTCCGCTCGGCACGGCCGGGGCGCTGGCGCTCGTCGACGTGGCGGATCAGCCGCTGCTCGTGATGAACGGCGACATCCTGACGCGCGTGGACTTCGGGGCGATGCACGAGTTCCATCGCCAGCAAGGCGCCGACATGACGGTTGGCGTGCGCCAGTACGATCTCAAGGTCCCCTACGGCATCGTCGAGACCGAAGGGCCGGCGGTGACCGGGCTGGTCGAGAAGCCCACGATCAGCCATTTCATCAACGCCGGTCTGTATCTGATCAATCCCGACGTGCGGACGCTCGTGCCGGCGGGGGAGCGTTTCGACATGACCGATCTCATTCACGCGGCGCTCGCGCGCGGGCGCCGCGTGGCCTGTTTTCCGATTCGCGAATACTGGATCGACATCGGACAGTTGACCGACTACGAGCGCGCGCAGCTCGACGTCCGGGCGGAGAAAATCCATTCATGAAAGTTCTCGTGACAGGTGGGGCGGGATACGTGGGATCGATGGTCACGCGCGCGTTGCTCACGGCCGGACACCAGGTGCGCGTGCTCGACAGTCTGCTGCACACCGGCTCGGCGCTGCTGTCGCTGTTACCGGAGGACGGCTTCGAGTTCGTCCGCGGCGACGTGCGATCGGCCGGCACGCTGCAGGCGGCAGTAACGGGGATGGACGGCGTCGTGCACCTGGCGGCGATCGTCGGCGATCCCGCGTGCGCGCGCGACCCTGAGCTGGCCCGGGCGGTGAACCTCGACGCGTCATTGCGGTTGTTCGAGTTGAGCCAGTCGGCAGGCGTGCAGCGCTTCGTGTTCGCGTCGACGTGCAGCAACTACGGGCGGATGAAGGACCCGACGGCCTATGTCGACGAGGAATCCGAGCTCAGTCCGGTGTCGTTGTATGCGGAGACGAAGGTCGCCGTCGAAAAGGCGCTGCTCGCGCACCCGCGCGGCGTGAACCCGGCCGTGACGGTCTTGCGCCTGGCGACGGTGTACGGGCTGTCGCCGCGGATGCGGTTCGACCTGACCGTCAACGAGTTCACGATGGAGCTGCTGACGAAGAAGAAGGTGGTGATCTTCGGCGAGCAGTTCTGGCGGCCGTACATCCACGTCCGCGACGTGGCCCGGGCCATCGCCCTGGTGTTTGCGAGGCCGGCGGAGATGGTCGCCGGCCAGGTGTTCAACGTGGGCGACACGCGCGAGAACTACCAGAAGGGCACGCTCGCGGAATTGATTCGCACCGAGATCGGCAACGGCGCCACGATCGAGCGCGTCGCCCGAAACGAAGACCCTCGAGACTACCGGGTGGCGTTCGAGCGGATTCACGACGTGCTCGGCTACGAGATCACCCGCACCGTGCCGGACGGCGTGAAGGAGATCGCGAGCGCGATCGATCAGGGCGTGCTCACCGATCTGGACGCGCGGACGTATCGCAACTGACGGACGCTCACCGATCCAAGAATGCCAAGAATGCCAGGAACGCCAGGAATGCCAGGAATCCGGGGGCGATTTGCCTGCCAGCTTCATGATTGGCGATTTTGCATCCCCGCCGGTGCAAAGTGGCCCCCCATTCATGGCATTCATGGCATTCATGGCATTCATGGCATTTTTGGCATTTGAAGCATGAGCGAGCCTTTGAGCCTCGGAGCTCCCCCCGCCGCAGGAATGGTTCCCCTGTTCGTGCCCGAGCTTCGCGGCAACGAGTGGGCGTACATCAAGGAGTGTCTCGACACCAACTGGGTGTCCTCGGTCGGGCCGTTCGTCGATCGGTTCGAGCGCGAGATTGCGGAGGCCGTTGGTGTTCGGCACGCCGTGGCGATCGTGAATGGCACGTCCGCCCTGCACCTGGCGCTGCTCGTTGCGGGAGTCGAACGAGACGACGAGGTGATCGTCTCGGCGCTGACGTTCATTGCTCCGGCCAACGCGATTCGGTACGCGGGAGCGTGGCCCGTCTTCATGGACGCCGAGCGGCGCTACTGGCAGATGGATTCGGGCAAGCTCGAGGAGTTCCTGACCCGCGGCTGCGCCTGGAAGGACGGTGCGCTTCGTAACATCGCCACCGGGCGGCGTGTGAGGGCGATCGTGCCGGTCGGCATCCTCGGGCATCCGTGCGACATGGACGCCATTCTCGACCTGGCCCGCCGGTTCGATTTGCAGGTCATCGCCGATGCCACCGAGTGTCTCGGCGCAGCCTACAAGGGGCGCAGCATGGCCGCAGGCTGCGACTCGGCGTGCTACAGCTTCAACGGCAACAAGATCATCACCACCGGCGGCGGCGGCATGATCGTGACCGACAGCGAGGCGATCGCGTCCCGTGCGCGGTATCTGTCGACGCAGGCCAAGGACGATCCGATCGAGTACGTGCACGGCGAGGTCGGGTTCAACTACCGGTTGACCAACATCCAGGCGGCGATGGGCGTCGCGCAGCTCGAGCAGCTTCCGTCCTATGTCGACACCAAACGGGCCATCGCCGAACGTTATCGGCAGGCCATCGCGGACGTGCCCGGGCTTTCTCCGATGCCCGAATCCGCGGACGTCCGCAGCACGTTCTGGCTGTACACGATCCTCGTGGACGAAAGCCGGTTCGGCCTCGACAGCCGGGCGCTGCTCCGGCGCCTGCACGAGGCGAAGATCCAGACGCGGCCGCTCTGGCAGCCGCTCCACCGCAGCAAGCCGTTCCGCGACTGCCCGGCGTACCGTGTCGAGGTCGCGGATCTGCTCGCGCGCGATGCGCTCAGCCTGCCGAGCTCCGTCTCGCTCGACGCGTCGCAGCAGGAGCGGGTCGTGGAGGCGCTTCGCGCCAACGCCGCCGCGCCGGCCGCGCGGTGAGAAGACGCTCGCTGACAGCCGGAAGCTGGAAGCCGGAAGCCGGAAGCTGATGATCGGCTACATCCTCTATGGCCGCCTGACGTCCACGCGCCTGCCGGGCAAGGCCATGCTCGAGATCGGCGGCAAGTCGATCGTTGCCATCGCGCGCGATCGCGTGCGGCTCGCGCCGTCAGTGGCGAAGGTTGTCTTTGCGACCTCGACCGATCCAATCGACGACCCGCTGGCCGAGCGCGCGAGCGCCGAGGGACTTCCCGTCCATCGCGGACAGGCCGACGACGTGCTGCGGCGGCTGTACGAGGCGGCGCGGGAACACGGGCTCGAATGGTTCCTGACGGCGCCGCTCGACACGCCGATTCAGTTCGCGGAGGTGCTCGAAGCGACCGTCGCCGAGTTGCGCACGCGCGATCTGGATA
>JBOGIX010000048.1:0-5624 GCA_050744685.1 Vicinamibacterales bacterium
CTCGAAGAGCGACGGCGGGCGCTCGCGGGGGCCCAAAGGCCCTTCTCCCCTGCTCCCCTCCTCCTTTTGTGCTCTTGGGCGTCAAGGCCGGACCAATCGAGCGTACCGGCCGGTGCGCCGCACGACGATCTCCATCGCATCATCCTGGTAGACGGTCGCCCACTCGGCGATCGGGAACCGGCCTTCGCCTGACAGCTGATTGGGACGGGGGATTGAGAGCACGGCCCAGTCGACACTCGCGACGAGCGCATCCCAGTCGCGCTGCGAACGGTACGCCTGCATGATGCCGAGGAAGTGCTCGGGCGGATACGCCTGCAGCCGGCTGTCCTGGAAGACGCGCACCGAGGGATACAGCATCCACGCGAGGTAGCCGCCCAGGTTGTGGCTGTTGAAGACCGGCCCTTCGAGCCCGGTCCGCGTTACGAAGTCGGCGGCCGCGCGCGAGAAGAATGGCTGCGGTTCCACCGCGTCGGCGCCCACTGCGAAGCCCCGCACGAGCAGGGGAACCGGAATGCGCGAGAGCGCGAGCGCGGCGCAGAAGACGGTGACGAGAACGGCCCGCGGATCGACGTGCCGCGCCGTTACGGCCGCAAGGCGCGAGGCGACGATCGGGGCGGTCGCGAACAGCACCAGCGGCGTCAGGCGCAGGTGCATCGCGCCGAGAACACCGAAGATGACCGCCGCCGCCACTTCCCACAGCCGCAGCCTCCGCGGCAGGATCGCGATCAACAGTCCGCCAACGATCAGATACGCGTAGAACGCGCGATACGCCGGCAGATACGGCGGACGGAGCTCGGCGATGGCCATGATGGCCGGCACCGAGAGGTTCTCGTAGAGATAGGCGATCAGGCCCCATCCGTACGGGTTCGCGATGACCGCCAGCCCGCACAGGATCGCGATGCCCGTCGCACGCAGCCCCTCGCGGCGGGCCAGCGCGGCAGGCCACACCGTTTCGCCGATCGCGAAGATCCCGACCAGCGCAACGCCGAACACACATTCCACGTGCAGGTTGCTCCAGAGCGCGACGATCGGAACGGCCAGCGCCAGCGGACGCGCGGAACCTTGCCGTGCCGCGCGCTCGACGAGCAGGAGGCACGCCGCCATCCCGGCAAACGAGACGAGGTGCGGCCGTGGTATCGCTCTCGGCTCGAGGATGAAGAAACCCGCCATCAGTACCGCGGCCGCGCTCCACGCGGGGGCACGCACCCGGCATGCGGCATACAGCAGCCACATGGCCACTGCGACGGACGTCAGCTGCAACAGCTGAATGCCGACATGCCCCGCAGCGCGCCACGCGAGATATGCCGACGCGTCGAAGAGCCACGGTGTGTACTGCTGCCGGTAGTCCGGATAGGTGAAGCTGAAGACGTTGGTGCGGACGATCCGGCCGGTGACGTCCTCGCGCCCCTGCGCGAGGTGCCACCAGAGGTCAGGCTCGTAGATGGGCCGGAAGCTCAGGACCGCGGCCGCGGCGAGGATCAGGACGGCCGTGAGCGCCCTCCGGGGCATTCACGACGAAGAGGCTTCCGACGGCGTCACGAGATGAAGCGAACGCCGCACGTGCGCCACCGGGCCCGTGCTTTCTCGTTCGATCAGCACCATCGGGAACTCCGTCGTTTCGAGGCGGCCGGGATCCTCGATCGCCTCGAACAGGCGGCAGCAGGCGACGCGTCCCATGTCCCGCATCGGCTGCGAAACGGTCGTCAGGGCCGGACAGAACAGGGCGCCGTGCGGCAGGCCGTCGAAGCCGACGATCGACAGATCGCCGGGCATCCGGATGCCGCGCTGGAGCGCGACGCGCATGAACCCGAACGCCAGCGCGTCGTTGGCCAGCACGATGGCGGTGACGTCGATCGGCTTGTCGAGGAACTCGCGCGCGAACTGGCCGCCGGCGTCGCTGGTGTAGCTGTCGCAATTGAACACGGCGTTCGGATCCATCCGGATGCCGCGCCGCGTCAGCTCGTCGCGCAGGCCGCGAAGGCGGTGCTTCGAGTCGATGGAATGCTGCGGCCCGGCCACGTAGGCGATCTTGCGATGGCCGAGGGTGGCGAGGTGCCCGGCCACGGCGGCGCCGGCGGCGACGTTGTTGCAGCGCACCACCTGCACGTCGGTCGAGATCTCGTCCGGGGCGATGATCACCGTCGGCAGCTGCGCCTCGACGGCCGCCTTCAGCAGCGCGCGCTCGCGGCGCTGCGACTTGGCGATGATCAGGCCATCGACGCGCCGGTCGCGGATCCACGCGAACACGATCGCCGGATCGTACTGACCGCGCAGCTCGAGGCTCGAGAGCATCAGCCCGGTATCGCGCGTCGAGAGCTCCTCCTCGATGCCGGTGAGCAGCTGCACGAACCAGGGGTCGGCGCTCGAATCGACGACCACGCCGATACACCCGCGCCGGCCGAGGCTGAGGTTCCGCGCCGTCCAGGAGCGCGAGTAGCCGAGCGTGGCGATCACTTCCGACAGCCGCGCCTGCACCGGCGCGCTGACGTAATGTCCGTTCAGATAACGCGACACCGTGCTGACCGCAACGCCGGCGTGCTCGGCGACGGTGGCGATCGTGGGCTTCTTGGGCATACTGGCAGCGTCTGTGAATGTATCACTGGTGGCTTCCGGCTTCAGCCGGAAGAAATCGCTGACGTCCGCCTGAAGGCGGAAGCCACCCGACTGGCAAGCCACCCGCCTGGCACAAGCGGGCTGACGTTCAGAACCGCGGGATCTCGATCGTCTTTCCCCCCTCCAGCGCCGACTGGTGCGCACAAATCCCCACCATCGTCCAGTTGACGGACGTCTCTGCGTCGGGCATGGCCGGCTGTCGACCGAGGCAGGCCATGAGGAAGTTGTGCACCAGGTGGGGATGCGAGCCGCCGTGGCCTCCGCCCTGCAGGAACGAGAGGTGCTCGGCATCCTGGATGGCTGCCGGCTGCGTGAACCGCTGGATCGGCTCCGGCAGCAGGCGCGCGTAGTCCGGCACCTTCACGCGTTTCGGGATCTCGGCCTCGCTCAGGGGATGCGCCTTGGTGCTGCGCGTGTGGATCACCGGATCCTCGTTCTCGATCTGCTGCCACTCGAACGACCTGTCCGACCCGTAGACGTCGAAGCTCTCGCGGTACTGCCGCGCGGTGTTGAAGAGGCTCCGCGTCACCTCGGCGCAGACGTCCGAGTCGCGCAGCTTGAAGGTCGCCGTCTCGATGGCAAACGGGCTGCCGTACTTCGGGATGAGCGACTCGTCGATGCGGCCGGAACCGTGGCAGACCACGTGCTCGGCATGCTTTCCGAGAATCGCGAGGCAGGGGCTCACGCAGTGCGTGGCGTAGTGCATCGGCGGAAAGCCCTCCCAGTAGCCCGGCCACCCTTCCATGTCCTGCTGGTGGCTGCCGCGCAAAAACTGGATGCGCCCGAGCTCCCCCTTGTCGTAGAGCTCCTTCGCGAACAGGTACTCGCGGCTGTAGACGACGGTCTCCATCATCATGTAGGCCTTGCCGCTGGCGCGCTGCGCCTCGACGATCTGGCGGCACTCGTCGATGGTGGTGGCCGCCGGCACCGTGCTTGCGACATGCTTGCCCGCCTTCAGCGCCGCGATCGACTGCGGCGCGTGATCCGCGATGGGCGAGTTGATGTGCACCGCGTCGACGTTCGGATCGGCGAGCAGATCCTCGTAGCTCGTATAGCGGGCGGCGACGCCGAAACGGTCGCCCGTCGCGTCGAGCTCCTTGCGATCGCGCCGGCAGATTGCGTACATCTCGGCGTCGGGATGGCGCTGATAGATGGGAATGAATTCCGCGCCGAAGCCGAGACCGACTATCCCTACTCTCACTTTATCTGCCATGCAGAGTCCCCTCTAATCAGTTTCCAGTTGCCGGTTTCCAGTTGCCAGTTGTCTTTATGTGGTCTCCAGTTGCCGGTCTCGCCTGCGCTCGACTGGCCACCACTGGGCAACTGGAAACTGGCAACCTGCAAGAGCAACTGGAAACTGGCAACAGGAGACTGACGACGTCAGTTCCCGCCCCTTCCCCCCCGCCCCGCCGGCTGCGTGACGTTGAGGATGCCGTTCATGATCCGCCAGTGTCCGGGGAACGTGCAGACATAGGGGTACTGGCCGGTCTGCGTGGGCGCCCTGAACTGCACGGTGAGCGTTTCCCCGGGCTCGACCAGCTTGGTGCTGAACAGGATCTGGGCGATCTGCGGCACGTACTGCTGCGCCACGCCGTTCGGCCCGCGCGCGAGCTCGTCGGCCGCGGTGCCGATCACCGGCAGCGACGCGGGCTGTCCGAGCACGAAGTTGTGCTGCATCGAATCCGGGTTGGTGAACACGATCTCCACCAGCTGCCCCGGCGCCACGGTCAGCTCGGTCTTGTCGTACTTCATCTCGCCCGGAGTGACGCTCAGGCGGATCGTCACGTCCGGCGCCTGCCTGACCGCCGCGTCCGCGGGGAGTGCGTTCGCCGCCGGCTCGGGCGCCAGCGAGTACGCGACGTGCGCCGCCAGCTCCCCCGCGCGCGAGTACAACGCCCCGGCGTTTGTCTGACGTTCGACGCGGTACTGCCAGTTGCCGGCGAGCGGGATACGCGTCTCGCCGTTCTGCAAGTACATCGAGTCAGGGGCGCCAAGGAATCCACCGTCGTTGCGGTTGTTGGTGATGCGCACAGTGACGGTATTGGCGCCCGGCTTCAACACACCGGCGGCCAGCTCGTAGACGGGCGGCGTGTTGCCTCGTCCCCCTCCAGCGCCGCCGCGGCCGCGACCGCCGCCCGGCGCGGCAAGCGTGGCCGCCATGCCGTTCACCCACACCTCGCCGATGTTCGCGATCCTTCCGAGCGACAAGGTGCTCTCGGCCGCGGCCTGCGGCACGTCCACCGTGCGTGTGAACCACACCACCCCGTCAAACTCGGGCAGCCCGCGATCCTCCCAGTTGCCGGGGACCTCCATCCGCTTCCAGTCGTTCGACAGCGCCGCTTTGTCGGGACTACGCCAGTCCGGCTTGGTGGTTCCGATCCGCAGCGCGATCGGCAGCGTCGAGGTGGGTATGGCCTTGGGATCGCCCTTGTATTCGGTCAGGAACGAGTCCGTGTGCCGCGTCGCCGCGATGAAGAGAGCCCGACTCAGCCATCGATCGCTGTAGTTGTCGTTATCGAAGCTCGCCTTGTACAGCAGGCGGCCCACCTCGGGGGACGAAGGTACGTCCGCGAGCGCCAGGAGCACCGCGAGTCGCGTGTGGAGGTCGGAATCCTGCACCAGGCCCGCGGCGGCAATCGCAGCCGCCGCTTCGGCCGTGCGAGGCAACACCATCACGGCCGCCTTCCGGACGCCGGCCGCCGGGTGCTTCAGCGCCTCGACAGCCGCACGCCCCGCTTCCGTCGTCAGGCTCGAGACCTCGCCCAGTCCGTGCAGCGTCCACAGGGCGTGGAGCGCCCCTCCGTTGAGGCCGATGTCGTCGACCGACTTGTTCCGGACGAGGGCGAGGAGCTGCGGCACCACGTCCTTCTGGCCGCGCTCGACGAGGAGGCGCTGCGCGTGCAGCCGCCACAGCATGTTGTCGGATGACAGCGCGGCGACCAGGCCCGCAGCATTGTTCTTCGACAGCGCAACCGGCTTCTTCGCCGGCGCCGCGTTGCGGTACACCACAC
>JBOGIX010000049.1:0-7655 GCA_050744685.1 Vicinamibacterales bacterium
GCCCCTCGCCCTCGCCGAAAATCTCCTCGATCCGCCTCGGCTGGTAGTTCAGGCTGAGGATCGCTTCGTCGATCTCCGGCACCTGGCGCAGCAGATCGATCTGATAGTAGAGAAACGGACGGTTGAAGATCGGGACGATGGGCTTGGGCGTGTGCACCGTCAGCGGCCTCAGCCGCGTGCCCTTGCCCCCCGCGAGGAGAATGGCTTTCATAGCAACTTGCCATGATACATCGCACCCGGCCGCGGATAAGCGCCGCCGGCTCGCAAGTGAGACAATAGGGACGGATGAATCTTCCGAACGCGCTGACCCTTGGCCGGATCTTCCTCGTCCCGCTGCTCGTGGTGGTGCTGCTGACGAAGTTCGAAGGGCCGGTCATCTTCGGCGTCAAGAAGGCGCTCCTCGGCGCGGCGATTTTTGGCCTCGCCTCGCTGACCGACTGGCTGGACGGCTACCTCGCACGCCGGCGCCATCAGGTCACGACGCTCGGCCAGTTGATGGATCCGCTCGCCGACAAGCTGCTCATCACGGCTGCGCTCGTCTCGCTGGTGCAGATGGACCTGGCGCCCGCGTGGATGGTGGCGGTCGTGCTCGGGCGGGAATTCGCGGTCACGGTCCTGCGAAGCCTCGCGCACGCCCGCGGCGTCATCATCCCGGCGTCGCCGCTCGGCAAGTTCAAGATGGTGTCGCAGGTGGTCGCGATCCTGCTGCTCATCCTGGCGGGGGAGGGCGTGCCGGTCTTTCTTCTCCTTGGCCGGATCGCCCTGTGGGTCGCCGTCTTCACTGCGGTCGCGTCGGCGTTCGATTACTACCGCCGGTTCAACCACGTGCTCACGGGCCGCGACGCGCCACCGCCGCGGGCGCCTTCACCCGCGCCGCCGCCGTCACCGGTGAATCGCGACCAGGTCTCCCGTGTACACCGCGTCCACTGACTGTTCGATCCGAATCGTCGCCGTATCCGGTGTCACCGCGTGCACACGTGCGGTACCGACGGTGGTAAGGGGCCCTGACGGCCCGGCCGGCGTCCGAAAGACCGTGAGGGCCTGGCCGGCGCGGACGCCCTGCTGACTGCCGCGATCGACCACCATGAAGTCGCCTGGCGCGCCAAGGACGCGGCGCTCGGCGCCGAGCAGGACGTGCGCAGGATTGCCGAAATCGGGCGCCCCGGACTCCACGCCTTCGGAGACGACCACGGGCGAGTCGCGATCGAGGTAGTCCCCTTCGTCGATGCCATCGCAGCCAACGGTGACGGCCGCGACCGAACGATCGGCGCCGGCTTCCACGACTTCGATCACACCCGCCGTGTGCACGTTGAGCGGCGCGGATCCGGAGTCGGCCTGGCGAATGCGATCCGGCACCAGGCGCCTGACGAAGAAGCTTTCGCCGACGCGAACGCCGTGGCGCGTGCCGGCGTTGATCGTGACCTTGTCTCCAGGCGCGAACAACGTCCGGCGCATCTCCGTACCGCCAACGATCCTCATCGTCGTCTTCGGCTTCACGCGAGGCGACGAGGGAGCGCAGGCCACCTGACGCGACAGGCCGTTCAAGGTCCGCGACTCGGGGTTCGGGGAGGCCGGTTGCTGCGCCGAGGCGGTCCCGGCCGCGCCGGAAAGCAGGACCGTCAGCAACACCGTTCCCAGTCGAACGCGCATCACGTCTCTCCTCACTGCTTAATCGGGTCGGCCGGCTTCTTAATCGGGTCGGCCGGCTTCTTGATCGGGTCGGCCGGTTTCTTTTCGGGCTCCACTGGCTTCTTTTCGGGATCCGCCGGCTTCGTGCCCGGCTTGCCCCCCTTCTTCTCCGCGTCCCCAGGCTTCTGTTCCGGCTCTCCGCCACTGGCGTCCATCGTCGCGCGCAGCGCCTCAGTGCGCAGCCGCGCCCGCTCGAGATACTCGCTCTTCTCGAACTCCTTCAGCAGACGATCGTATAGAGGCAGCGCCTCGGCCGGCCGGTTAATCTTCTCGTACGAATCGGCCAGATAGAACAGCGCCTCGTCGCGATGCGTGAACTCGGGGTCGCGCTCGAGCAGCCCTTTCAACCGCTCGATTGCGCCCGGGTACCACCGCGACCGGTGGTACTGCACGCCGACGCCGAGCTCGTGCTCGCCGATCCGATCGCGCGCCTCTCGCAACCTGGTCCGCGCCTCCGGCAGCAAATCACTGCACGACGTCGTCGCGACGATGGCCCCCGTTTCGGCGCTGCAGGTGCGCGGGTAACGCTGGATGAAGGTGGTGAGCTCGCGGATGGCTTCCTGCGTCTCGGTCTGATCGCGCATCGGGCCGCGCATCTGGTAGAAGTGCGCCATCGCCAGCTTGTACTGTGCGTAGTCGGCCCGCTTGTGCGTAGGGTAGAACGACAGGAACTCCTTGAACTCGTTGATCGCAAGCACGTACCCCTCGGTTGTTCCCTCGCCGAGGTACGTGTCGCCGATCCCCAGCTTGGCGTCTCCGCGATGTTCGCTCTGCGGGTAGCTGTCGGCGAGCTGCCGGAAGTACTCGCGGGCGGTGAACCAGTCCCGATCGTTCAGCTCCTCGCTGCCGCGCTCGAAGAGGAACCTGTCGGGATCGGGCGTACCCACGGGAGGGCGGCGCGGCCCCGTCGCGCACGCGGCCACGAGCGCAGCGAGCGCAATCACGCCAAGACCAGGAGCTACGAAAGACACACGCGCGCGCCATCCGGTGTGCGCGCAAATACGATCGAATGCCATCTATCTTTGATTCCCTTCAAAATCAGCTTCCCGCTTCCAGCTTCCGGCTTCCAGCTATGCGAACGCCTGGCGAACACGATCGGGCAGGCGACACGGGCGTCCCGCCTGATTGATCGCCGCATGCACCGTCCGTCCCGACGCCGCCAGTTCACTGTCTTCGCGGCGGATTACCTGGTACACGAACTCCATCCTCGCCGGCGACAACACCCGGCCCTCCGCCCTGATCTCCAGCTCATCGTCATATCGGGCCGCACGGTGGTACAGGCAATGGGCCTCGATCACCGGCAACGACACGCCGGCGTGTTCCATCTCGCGATACGTCCAGCCCAGGGACCGGAGCAGATCGGCCCGAGCCACCTCGAACCAGACGAGATAGTTCGCGTAGTACACGACGCCCATCTTGTCAGTTTCTGCGTACCTCACCCGGACGATCGTCGTCGAGGAGAGGGAGGGTGAGGTGGCGCCCGGTGGTGAGGCCGGGGCCGTCACCAGGGGCCGGATTCGCGCGTTCGGGCGGCGATCGTTGCTCATGCGGTCAACCAATCGTCACCGTGCCACGCCCTGCAGGGCCGCGGTTCGCAGATCGCGCGTCGCCTGTTCCGCGGCCCCCCCTCCAAAGATGGCATTTCCGGACACCAGGATCGCCGCCCCCGCGGCAACCAGCGTCGCCGCGTTGCGATGATCCACGCCGCCATCCACCGACACCGGCGCGTCGTTGCCGGCGGCATCGAGCAGCGCACGGATCGCGCGAATCTTAGACTCGCTTCGTGGAATGAAAGTCTGGCCGCCGAAGCCAGGGTTGACTGACATCACGAGCACCTGGTCGACATCGGCGGCGACCTCTTCGAGCGCGCCAACCGGTGTCGAGGGGTTGATCGCCACGCCCGCCAGCACACCCAGCCCCTTGATGACCTGCAGCGTGCGGTGAAGATGGGGAAGCACCTCGACGTGCACGGTGATTCTCGCCGCCCCCGCCTTCACGAAGGCATCGAGGTACGCGTCGGGGTTGTCGAGCATCAGGTGCACGTCGAGCGGCCGCGTCGCCACCCGGTGAATCGCCTGCACGACAGGCGGCCCCATGCTGAGATTCGGGACGAAGTGGCCATCCATCACGTCGACGTGCAGCAGATCCGCGCCGCCACGCTCGACGAGCGCGATGTCCCGACCCAACGCCGTGAAATCGGCAGAGAGCAATGACGCCGCGATTAGAACCTTCGGCGTCATTTCGAAATGCCATGAATGCCAGGAATGCCATAAATGCCATGAATAGGAATGTCGTGCAGGCTGCGAGCGCGAGCGCGCATCGAATCGGTCGCGACCGTTCGGATTACCGCGACCATTCCTGGCATTCCTGGCATTCTTGGCATTCTTGGCATTCCGTGATCGCGCCTATTGGCTGACTTCGAGCGAGATGGGCTCGTTTGGCGCGATCTGGAACCCCGGCTGGGGGTTCTGGCGCAGGACGATTCCTGTCGGCACGCCGGGGTACGGGTGGTCGGAGACGATCGACGTGCGGAAGCCGCGGTTGCGCATGAGCGCCGCGGCGCGGTCGCCGTTCACGCCGATGAGGTCGGGCATGACATACCGGGCGCCGCGCTCGGCGCGGTTGATCAGGACGGCCACCTCCGAACCGCTGGCGTTCGGCGGCGGGGACTGTCCGATCACCGTGCCGTCCGGAAACTCGGCCGAGCGAATCTCCGCAACCGAGGTCAGCGCCAGGCCGTCCTGCTGCAGCCTCAGGCGCGCGGTGCGCTCGGATTCACCGCCGAGGGCAGGCACGGTCGTCGACCGCGGGCCGGCGCTCACCCAGACCTTCACGCTGCGCTCACGCCGCGTACGAATCCCGCCCGCAGGATCCTGCGTCACGATCTGCCCGGCAGGCACCTTCGGATCGAGCCGCCGCCCCTCCTCGACCTTGAGATTGAGGCCCGCCTCGGTCAGGAGCGCGGTGGCCTCGTTGACGGTGCGCCCCGTCAGCGAGGGGACGACCACCTCGCGCGCCTTGAGCGCCAGGCGCATGCCGAGCGCGGCAAAGATGACGTAGGTCAGAAGGAGCGCGCCGGCGAGGACCAGAAGCTTCCCCGCGCTCCAGACGCGCGTCGTAAGGGCCATGAATTGAAAAGTTTAGCCCAGAATCGGGGCTTTCACCAATTGCGCGGCGAAGAAGGCCTCCAGGCCGTCGCGGAAGGGCAGCGTACGAAGGCGTCCCTCGTCGTCGATGAGCTCGGGCGCGCAGGGAAGCTGCAGCGGCACGTCGGCAAACCCGGCGGTGCTCGAGAGAAACGTCTTGATCACGTGATCGTTTTCTTCCGGCTCGCTGGAGCAGGTCGAATAGATCACGCGTCCGCCTGGCCTGGCAACGGCCGCCGCCGAGCTGAGGATCCGCACCTGCAGATCGGCCATCGTCGCGAGCTCGTCTTCCGTGCGGCGCCACTTGATGTCGGGATCGCGGCGCAGCGTGCCGAGGCCGGAGCACGGAGCGTCGATCAGCACAGCGTCGAACACGTCGCCGAATGGCAGTGGCTGCGCCGCGTTGGCCCGGATCACCCGGACAGAACGGGCCCCGGCGGCGCGCACCGCATCACGCAGCAGGCGCACACGTTTCGGACGCACATCGGCAGCCACGATCAACCCTCGATCCCCCATCCCCGCAGCCATCGCCGTCGTCTTGCCGCCCGGCGCCGCGCAGGCGTCGAGCACGCGTTCCCCGGCCACGGCCGAGACCGCGATCGCCACGAGCTGCGACGCTTCATCCTGGACGACGAAGAGGCCCGCGCTCGCCAGCGGCGTGAGGAGGGGATTGCCGTGCGTGACCAGCAGGGCGTCGGGCGCAAATCGCGCGTCCTCGGTGACCACACCAACGGCGGCGAGCGCGGCGGCGAGCTCCTCGCGCGTATTGCGCAGCCGATTGGCCCGCAGGGTCAATGGCCCCGCCTGGTTGTCGAATTGGCACCAGGCCTCTGCCGCCGCGAAGCCGTACCGGTCGAACCACCGCGCGGCCAGCCAGCGAGGGTGCGACAACGTGATGGCCAGATAGTCGAGCGGCGCGTCGGGACCCGCGCTCGCCCGCGGCGGAAGCGGCAGGTGGCCGCGCTCGCGGCTCGTGCGACGGAGCACGGCGTTGACGAGCGGCGCCGCGCTGCGCTTCCCGGCCTTTCTCGCGAGGTCGACCGCATCGTTCACGGCAGCGGACGCCGGCACTCGATCGAGATGGAGCAGCTGGAAGATCGTCAGGCGCAGAATCTGCAGGATTTCGAAGTCCAGGCGTTGGATCGGCCGCCGCGCGTAGCTCGCGATCACGTGATCGAACGCCCCCTGCCAGCGCAGGGTGCCGATCGCGATCTCGCTCGCGAGCGAACGATCGCGCTCGTCGGCGAGCGAGCTCCGTGCCTGCGCGAGCGCGGCGGGCAGATCCGCGCGCCCGCCATTCACCGCCCGCAGCACGTCGTACGCCGCGAGCCGCGCCGGGGCGATCATGCCGACCGCAGCCGCGCCCCGACCGGCAGCGGGTGGCCGGCCAGGAACTCCCGCGCGGTCATCACACGCCGGCCTTCCGGCTGGATGGCGATGATGTTCAGCACTTCGCCATCACTCGTCGCCACCCCTACGCGCCCACCCTCCGTCGTGACGATGATCCCGCCGCCCATGGCCGATCGCTCGCTGGTTCGCCGGGTGCGATGGATCAGATAGCGATGTCCGTCGATCCAGGCCGAGACCAGCGGCCAGGGGTGAAGCCCCCGCACGAGATTGTGAATGCGCGATGCGGGCAGCTCCCAGTCAATCGCTCCCTCCGATTTGACGATCTTCGGTGCGAACGTCGCACGTGAATCATCCTGCGGGATCTCCTGCGCCACCCCGGCGGCCAGCGCGTCGACGACCGACAGGAGCAGCGGCGCCCCCAGGTGCGCAAGCTTCCGCTCGATCTCCACACTCGTCTCGTCCGGCCCGATCGCCACGCCCGTCGTCGCCATCATCGGCCCGGCGTCCAGCTCCCGGACCACACGCATGATGGTGACCCCCGTCTCGGTCCTGCCGTCGATCACGGCGCGGTGTACCGGCGCGGCACCGCGGTACTCGGGCAGCAGCGAGGCGTGGACGTTGATCATGCCGAGCCGCGGCAGCCGGAGCAGGCTCTCGGGCAGGATGCGGCCGTAGGCCGCTACCACACCGAGATCGAGCTGCATCTCCGCGACCTGCCGCAGGAACTCGTCATTCCTGATCCGTTCCGGCTGCAGCACCGTGGCGCCACTCTCGGCGGCCGTCATCTTCGTCGGCGTGGGCTGAAGCTTGTGGCCGCGTCCCTTCGGCCGATCCGGCTGTGAAACAACTGCCACGACCTCGTGCCGCGCCTCGAGCAGTGCCTGCAACGTCGGCACCGCGAACTCGGGCGTTCCGAAGAACGCGATCCGCAGTGAAGATCCGCTCACCATTTCCGCAACCGCTGGAGCTTCTGGATCTTCCGGACGATCACGTCGCGCTTGATGCCGCGGAGCCGATCGAGAAAGACGAGGCCGTCGAGATGGTCCATTTCGTGCTGGAAGGCGCGGGCGAGCAGGCCGGTGCCTTCGATCTCCCGCGGGCGGTGCTGCGCATCCACGCCCCGGACCACGGCGCGCGCGGGACGGAGCACGGTCGCGTTGAAGCCGGGTACGCTGAGACAGCCCTCTTCTTCGAGCTGTGTGCCCTCCCGGATCACGAACTCGGGATTGATCAAAACGACGAGTTCGGATGGGTTGCGGCCGACGGAAAGATCGACCACGAAGAGGCGGAGGGGAACACCGATCTGCGGAGCGGCGAGACCAATGCCGGGGGCCGCGTACATCGTGTCGATCATGTCGGCGACGAGCGTCTCGACCGATGCGTCGAAGCGGGTGACCGGTTCGGCGCGGGTGTGGAGCGGCCGCTCGCCGTAGCGGAGGATGGGGCGAAGCACGGGCCCTCAGCCCTGCG
>JBOGIX010000050.1:0-2504 GCA_050744685.1 Vicinamibacterales bacterium
CCCATGAACGACAGGCGCGAGCCATCGGTGCCACCCCGGATGGATTTCTCGATCGGCGTCAGACCCGCACGGCGCATGGCTTCGCGCGCGCGCGCGACGACCTGGGGATGCCGATCGAGCACCTCACGCATGTTGCGATACTGCTCGTCGACTACGATCTCGAGTGTAGCGCCTGGGTGTTCCGCAACCACCTCCCGCGCAATCTGTTCGAGTCGCGCTTCCTTCTCGGCAAGCGCGGCGGTGACGAAATCTCGAATCAGCACCTTGACGCGTGTGCGATCGACCGAGGCCTCGAGCTGGTACGGGTGCGCGAACCCTTCGTAGCCCTCAGTCGTTTCCGGCGACAGGCTGCCCTCCGGCAGCCGATCGATGAACCGGGCGGCCAGCTTGATCGCGTTGATCATGCGGCCTTTCGCATACCCAGGATGCGTGTTGAAGCCGCCGAACGTCAGGGTCATCGCGTCGGCGGAGAAGCTCTCGTACTCGAGCTCACCGCGCGCCCCGCCGTCCAGCGTGTATGCGCACGCGGCGCCGAAGCGTGCGACGTCGAAACGATCCGCGCCACGTCCGATCTCTTCGTCGGGGGTGAACGCCACTCGTATTGGCCCGTGAGGCATCTCGGGATGCCGCATCACCCATTCCGCCGCGGTGACGATCTCGGCCACCCCCGCCTTGTCGTCGGCGCCGAGCAGGGTCAGCCCCGACGCCGTGACGATGTCGTCGCCGATGCGGTCGCTGAGCGCGGGATCGTCCGCTGTGCGCAGCACGAGCGCCGCATCATCCGGAAACGTGATGTCGCGGCCGTCGTACGCACCGCGAACGAGTGGCCTGACGCCGGCGCCTGGCATCTCGGGCGACGTGTCGACATGTGCGATGAAGCCGATCGCCGCCCTGTCGTCCAGCCCCTCCGTCGCCGGCACGGTCGCCATGACGTAGCCGTTCTCGTCCACGGCCGCGTCCTCGAGGCCGATGGCGCGGAGCTCGTCGACCAGCAGCCGCAGGAGGACGAGCTGTCCCGGTGTGCTCGGGCAGGTTGTCGAGCGTTCGTCCGCCCTCGTGTCAATCGTGGCGTAACGAAGGAAGCGATCCAGTACGGACATGAGGTGTCGTGTGATCTGTGGTGTGGCGGACGCGCAGGTCGACCGCCCTGACCGCGTCGACGAACCGATCGGCGATGTCCTCGGGCCGGGCGACGCTGGTCATTTCGCGATCGAGTCCGCGCTCTGCGAGCTCCGCCTGCAACACCGCGAGCACGTCGTCCAGGGCCTCGACGACCGCGGAAAGGCCACCGTTCTGGTAAGCCGCCCAGTTGGCGATGAGATGCGCCGCGAGAAAGGCCTTCGTCGGCAGGTCCAGCGGCGAGCGGGACCGCGCGGGCGGCGGCGTCGCGACGTCGGCCCGTGCGAATGCGCGTTCGACGCGTGCCGCGAGAGACTCCGGGCCTGGACGCCAGCTGACCGCGTCGCGCGTTGCGGATCGGATGACGGCCAGGGCGTCGGCGGCCCGGCGGACGCGATCGCCGAGGATGCCGATGCCTGCGCGTTCCCATGCGCCGTAGCCTTCGAGATCCGCCAGCATGTCCGGGCGGAGCAGCGGCGGCAGCACGCCGCTGGCGTCGAGCCCTTCGACATCGCCCGACAGCGTCATCGTCGCGGGCGCTTCGACGATGGAGATTTCCGAAGCGGAGAGGAGAAGGCGTGCCGCCGTCGGGCAGTAGTGAGAGAGCGTCACGAACAGTCCGCGCCCATCGCGCAGCGCAACCCGCGGGAAGTTGCGGCAGGCCGAAGGCATCACCGCTTCGCCGGCGTCGCGATGGATCGTGCACAGCCGCCCATGGGCCTCGTCGAAGAACACGCACGCGCCCGCTGCGGAAGCGGCGACATGCAGGAGCCCCGGATTGCCCGGAGCCGGCACGAACGTCGCCTGTGCGCCGGTGTGCGCGCCCACGCCCCTCGTGCGCAGCGATGCCGCACGTTCGGCCTCGATGGGAATCGGCCATCCTGCCGTGCAGCAGGCGCCCGAATGACGGCAGCGATACCGCGCGTGGATGCTGAGGCAGAACGCCCGCATCAGCCGATGATAGCGCCGCGACGCACTTGCGAATTCGTCAGGCCCATTACAAAACTGCGATGGCTGCCAGCCGTCAACTCGGCAATCGTCGCGGTCGGGCGCAGGCGCGGCTCTTGCTCCTCCCTGCCGGTACCGCCATGACCGACAGGGAGACCTTTGGGCCCAGGCTGCGCGCCGAACGCGAGCGCCGGGGCATTTCGCTCGAGACCATCGCCGCGGTCACGAACGTCAGCGCCGAGCTGTGGGACGGGTTGGAGCGCAACGACTTTTCGCGCTGGCCCTCCGGCATCTTCGCCCGGGCATTCGTGCGCGACTACGCACGCGCCGTCGGCCTCGACGCCGACGAGGTGATCGACGAGTTCTGCCGGCTGTTTCCCGTAGGCGATCGCCGGCGCGAGCGGGTGTTGAATTAAAAGGGTGAGCTGTTCGGGAAG
>JBOGIX010000051.1:0-2925 GCA_050744685.1 Vicinamibacterales bacterium
TGTGGGACACCGACCGCAGCAGCTTCGGCGTCATCCGCTCCGACAACTTCGCCCTCTTCATCAACCTGATCCTCTGCCTCGTCGGCATCCTGACGATGCTGTTCTCGAACGAGGTGGTGGAACGGGCGGGGCTGCCGGCGGGCGAGTACTATGCGCTGACGCTGTTCGCGCTGTGCGGCATGATGATGATGGCCGCCGCCACCGACCTGCTGGTCATCTTCATCGCCCTGGAAATCCTGTCGCTTGCCGTCTACGTGCTGACCGGGATTCACCGGCCGAGCCTCGCGGGCGCCGAGGCGGCTTTCAAGTATTTCCTGCTCGGATCGTTCTCGAGCGCGTTCTTCCTCTACGGCGTCGCGTTCATGTTCGCCGTGGCGAAGTCGACGCGCCTAGAGCAGGTGAGCGTGGCGCTCTCGGCCCAGGGCGCCGGCGCGCCGCCCACGCTGGCCATCCTCGGCGTCGCCCTGCTTGCCGTCGGCTTCGCTTTCAAGGTGTCGGCCGTGCCGTTCCACATGTGGACGCCGGACGCCTACGAGGGTGCGCCGACGATCGTGACCGCGTTCATGTCCACCGGCGTCAAGGCCGCCGCCTTCGCGGCGTTCGTGCGCGTGTTCCTGTCGCCCCTGGAGCCGCTCCAGGCGCATTGGGTACCGGTGCTCTCCGTGATTGCCGCGATCACTATGATCGCCGGCACCGTCCTCGGCGTCGTGCAGACGAACATCAAGCGGATGCTCGCCTACTCGAGCATCGCGCACGCGGGATACCTGCTGCTCGGCATCATCGCCGCCAACAGCACCGGCAAGGCCGCGGTCCTGTTCTATCTGCTGACCTATGCCGTCACGAACCTGGGTGCGCTGGGCATCGTGGCCCTGCTCGGCACGCCCGAGAACGAGCACGACGAGCTGCGCGACTTCGCCGGCCTCAACCAGACGCGCCCCGGCCTGACCGCGCTGATGACCGTGTTCCTCTTGTCGCTCGGCGGCTTCCCGCCGCTGGCCGGCTTCATCGGCAAGTACTACATCTTCCTCGCGGCGGTGCAGGAGAACCACTACACGCTCGCCATCATCGGCGTGCTCACGAGCGTGGTGTCGGTCTTCTTCTACCTGCGCATCGTGGTCATGATGTACATGACCGAGGGGCCGGACGTGTACCGTCCGCGCGTCCCCGCCGCCGCCGCTGCCGGCCTGGCGCTCGCCACCATCGCGGTCTTCTATCTCGGCGTGCTGCCGACGCGCGTCCTGCAGCTGGCGATGGATTCGATCGCGACGATTTTCTAGCCGGGCGTTGTTTGCTGTCGCGCCGCGATCGGATCACGGAGAGCTCAAAATGAGGAGGGGAGTAGGGGAGACCCTTCCTCTATCCAATCGGAGCGTGCGCCTGTGAATCGCAGGCTCCGGTGACGCGTCGCCAGCGCGCAGGCCGCCAGGGAACCGTTTGACGCCGGGAGCCGTCAGATCGCCCCATCCGGGCTCCCATGCAGTGAGTCGTGAGCAGCTCGTCGCAAAGCTCGCGGGCGAGCTCGAGAGCGCCAGCGCGCCGCGGCTCCAGCTCTTCGCGATAGTCACGATCGCTGGCGCCGCGGCATTCCTCACGTCAGCGCTGCTATACCGCGTTGACGTCGAGACGCTGGGCCGGATGTGGGTGAGGTATCCCGTCGCCGGGCTGGCGGGATACGTCGTCTTCCTGCTGTTGATCCGTCTCTGGATTGCCATCCAGCGTCGGGGCGATGGGTTCCGGGACGGCATTGGCGACGTTGCAGGAGACCTGCTGGATCCCGGCCTCGTACCGAACTTCGGGATTCCACGCGCGGACGATGGCCTGTCGGGTCAGGTGTTCGGCGGCGGGCACAGCGGCGGCGCGGGGGCATCGCACGCGTTCGGTTCGCCCCTTTTTTCGGCATCGCGTGGACGGGTGGCGTCACATTCCAGCACGCGAACGGGCGGCTGGTCGCTCGACCTGGACGACTTCGCGTGGCTGCTGGTTGCGGTGGCCTGCGCGCTTGGCGGGCTGTTCGCAATCGCGTACGTGGTGTACATCGCGCCCGTCCTGCTCGCAGAAGTCGCGCTCGACGCGGCCCTGGTGTCAGCGCTCTATCACGCCTGCGCGCCGACGAGGCGGGCCATTGGCTGACGACGGTGCTGGCCCGGACGTGGGCGCCGGCGTTCGTGATCCTGATGCTCGCGTCGGCGACCCGATACGCGCTCGAGAAGGCGGCGCCGGACGCCCGCTCGATCGGTGGCGTCATCCGCTCGTTGTAGCAATAGGCTCTGTGAATGAATCGTTTGTGGCTTCCGGCTTTAGCCGGAAGTGTGTGGCGCGAGAACGATCTTCCGCCTGAAGGCGGAAGCCACAGGTTACTATTCAGAACCTCAATAGCCCGAAACGCGCCGGGGTTTCGTTCGATCACTGCCCTAGCCGCCGCAGTATTTCAATCAACGCGCGCTCTTCCTCGGGCAGGACCGTCCGCAGATCAATCAGCAGCCGGCCATCCTGGATGCGCGCGACGACCGGCGGACTGCCGCCGCGCAGCTGCGCGTCCAGCTCGTTGGCGGACTTCGATCGATGCGAGAGCGCGACGAGCCGCGTGGATAGGCTCGAGCCGGGCGCCGAGCCGCCGCCGATTGTCGACGTGCCTTCAAGCGCCTCTCCCGAGAGGCTGGATCCGGCGATCGCGGCGATGAGCCGCTCGGTGCGTTCCGAAACCTCGGCGTGCGTCATGGCCAGCATGCGCGCCACCGGAACCGTCTCGGTCGCGCGCCCCGCCGCATATTCCTGCAACGTGGCTTCGAGCGCCGCGTAGGTCATCTTGTCTACGCGCAGCGCGCGCATCAGGGGATGACGACGGATCCTCGTCACCGCCTCCGCGGCGCCCGCGATGATGCCGGCCTGCGGCCCGCCGAGCAGCTTGTCGCCGCTGAACAGCAC
>JBOGIX010000052.1:0-2533 GCA_050744685.1 Vicinamibacterales bacterium
GCTGTAGATTGCCGCGAGCGGCTCGTCGCGCACCAGCCGCCATGCCTGCCGCATCTGCTCACGTCCTCGCGGCGACAACCCTGGGTCCAGGCGGCCATAACACCGGCCGTGAACGCGTTCGTCGGGCTCACCGTGCCGCAGGAGGACGATTCGAGTCGTTCCGGTCGCTGCCGGCGGCAGCCAGCGGGTCATGCGCGTCCTGTGAGCAACACTCCGCCAATGAGCACGACAGTCTCCGTAAGCTCCACGCTGGCCCCGAAAACGTCCCCTGTCACGCCCCCGATGCGGTGCCGCGCCGCGCGGGCCAGCAGGGCCATCGTAAGAACCGCCAGTGTCCACGCCACGATGGCGTCGACGCGCAGCGCCGCACTCGCGATGAGAGTCATGATTGCCGTGGCGATGAGGAATCCCATCGTGTTCTGGCCACGCGTGACCGCCTGCCCGAGCCCTCCTTCAGCACGCGCGTACGGGAGCCACGCGGCAAGTGCCGCGATGGTCCACCGCGAGATCGCCGGCGCGGCGACCAGGAAGGGGATAGCGGCGCCGCGCTCCAGCAGCACGGCCAGCGCGGTCACCTTCGTGGTGATGACCAGCACCAGCGCCGTGGCACCAAACGACCCGATCGCGGGGTCGCGCATGATGCGAAGCACATCATCCCGGCTACGTCCCCCGCCGAACCCATCAGCCGTGTCGGCCAGGCCATCCAGATGAATCGCGCCCGTCACCCACGCGCCGAGACCGACCAGTAGTGTGGCGCTCAGCAGCGGCGGCAAGCCGATCACCTCGCGCGCTCCCCAGGCGACGAGCGCCCCTGCGCCACCGATGGCTCCTCCAATGAGCGGAAACCATCGCGCAGCGCGACCGACGTCCACGGCACCGGCGATCAGAGGCAGCGGAACGCGTGTGAGAAAGGCCGTGGCGACAATCAGGCCTTTCACGATGGGGCGGCCTCCGGCGCAGAGAGCTCCTGACGTCCTGCGACGCCAGCGGAATCAAAGGTGGCCATGTCGTTGATCACGGCAGTAGCGGCGGTCAGCAGATGCATCGCCAGCGCGGCGCCGGTGCCCTCGCCGAGCCGCATGTCGAGCTGCAGCAGCGGCTCCTGTCGCAGATACCGAAGCTGCAGGCGGTGGCCAGGCTCCGAAGAGAGATGGCCGGCAAACCAGTAGTCGAGAAACGACGGGCACAGTTCCACAGCGGCCAAGGCTGCCGCGGTCGCGATGAACCCGTCGCCAACGATGGCCAATCGATGTGCCGCGGCGCCAACGTAGGCGCCGGTGATTGCCGCGATTTCGAGGCCGCCGACCGTGCGGAGCACGTCCAGGGGACTGCGGCCCGGCTGATGGATCCGCAGGGCCCGCGCGATGGCGGCTGTCTTCCGGTCGAACGCGTCCTGGTCGATGCCCGTTCCAGGCCCGGTGACCTCGGATGCAGCCGCCCTGGTGAAGGCGGCCGTCATCGCACTTGCTGCCGTGCTGTTGCCAATTCCCATCTCTCCGCAGACGAGCACGGCAACGCCGTCCCGCGCTGCCGCGTCCGCGATCTCGAGACCCACGCCGACGGCAGACGCCAGCTCGTGCGCCGACATGGCGGGTTCGTGAACCATGTTCCGCGTGCCGGGCCGCACGCGGCTGGACACGAACGAGGCGGCATGGCCTGCCGCGTCGATTTCACCGGCGACGCCAACGTCAACGACGCACACGTCGGCCCCCGACGCGCGGGCCAGCGCGTTGATCGCGGCGCCGCCCCGCAGGAAGTTGCCGACCATCTGCGCCGTCACCGCGGATGGATACGCGCTGACGCCTTCCGCGGTGACGCCGTGATCGCCGGCGAATACCACGATCCTCCGTGGCGCGGCGCGCGGCGTCAGCGTCTCCTGAATCGCGCATAGCCGAGCGGCGATCGACTCGAGGCGGCCGAGACTGTGTGGTGGCTTCGTCAGGCGGTCGAGCCGACCCTCCGCGCGATCGCGCCACGTTGGACCGACAGGCCGCACACGCTCAATGGCCGATTGCAGTCGCGGCAGCGCGCTCGACATCATGGCCACGCCTTCGACCAGCGCGAGCCGGCGACTTCCGGCCGCCGCAGAGAGGAATCGACGCCGCGGTCCCGTTCGATGAGGCGTCCCAGCAGCCACAGCAGGTCGGCGAGTCGATTCAGGTATGTGATGACGCTCGGCTCGATGCGCTCGCCGCCGTCGCGCAGGCGGACGGCGAGCCGCTCCGCCCGCCGGCAGACGGTTCGAGCCACGTCGAAGGCGGCCGCGCCGGCGTGATCGCCCGCGATCGCCCAGTCGAGCAGGATGCCGTCCTGCCTCTCAATCCGATGGACGTGGCTCGTGATGTCACTCACCCGTACGGGGTCGACCGCCCTGGGCGGGTCGTCATCACTCGCGAGCGCTTCGGCAACTGCGAACAAGTCCCGTTGAAGAACCTTCGCCATCGATGCAGCCTCGTCATGCGCGGAGAGGGCGCGCGCCAGGCCGATCTGCGCGATGAGCTCGTCGACGGTGCCGTACGCCTCGACACGGGCG
>JBOGIX010000053.1:0-3309 GCA_050744685.1 Vicinamibacterales bacterium
GCCGTACGTTTCGATCAGGTATTTGCGGCTCATGCTCCTTCGACTTTCGCTTTCGCCTTTCGCTGTTACTTCGCTTTCGCCCCGTCGGCTGCCGTGTTGGTCAAGCCAAGTCCGCCCCGTTCAGGACGTCGCGGCCTTTCGTTTGAGCATCTCACGCGCGCTCGCCCGCACCGACGTCGACACGTCGGCGCCGGCGATCATGCGCGCCAGCTCGTCCTCGCGCTCCCGGACCGAGAGACGTGACACCTCCGTCATCGTCCGCCCGCCCTTCACACCCTTCGCGATCCGGTAATGCGTCGTCCCATAGGCGGCGATCTGCGGCAGGTGCGTGATGCACAGGACCTGGAAGTGCCCGCCCAGCGCGCGGAGCCGAGCGCCGACGATGTCGGCGACGGCGCCGCCGATCCCGGCGTCGACCTCGTCGAAGATGAGCGTTTTGCCCGGTTCGTCGGTCGACGCCAGCGTTTTCAACGCGAGCATGATCCGGGACAGCTCGCCGCCCGAGACGATGCGCGCCAGCGGCCGGAGGTCCTCGCCGGGGTTCGGCGAGATGTGAAACTCGGCCTGATCGCTTCCCCGATCCGACCAGCCGCTCTCGCCAGCGTCCGGCGCGAACTTGACCTCGCAGCGCGTGCGGGTCATCGCGAGATCCGCAAGCGACCGCTCGAGCCGCTCGCTGAACTCCCCGGCCGCCGCGCGGCGCCGCTGCGACAGCGCATCGGCTTCGCGGACGTAGGCTGCGCGAGCGGCCTCGAGCTCGGCCTCGATTTGTGCTGCCCGCTCGCCAGCGTGCTCCAGCCCGTTCTGCTCCGCCTCCAGCTCCGCGGCGGCCATCAGCACATCGTCCAATGTCGGACCATGCTTCTTCTTGAGACGTTCGAGCGCCGCGAGGCGATCTTCGACTTCCGCGAGCCTGGCAGGAGAGTCGTCGATTGCGGCCGAGTACGAGCGCAGGAAGTACGCGAGATCCTCGAGCTGCGACTTGACGCTGTCGCGCGCGGCCACGTGCGCCTGAAACTGCTGGTCGATGGCGGCGAGCTCGGCGACCTTCCTCCAGACGGCCGACAGCGACGCGAGTGCGGCGCCGTCTCCTTCGTACAACAAGGTGTACGCGTCGGTGCACAGCCGCTGCAGGCGATCGGCGTTGGCCAGCACCTGCCGCGTCGCCTGGAGCTCGTCGTCTTCGCCGGCGGTCGGGTTGACGCGCCGGATTTCGTTCAGTTGAAACTGGACGAACTCCGCGCGGCGGGAGTGGTCCCGCTCGCGTGCCGCCAGGCGATCGCGCTCCTGACGGACCGCCTGCCACTCGGCAAAGGCCGACGCGACCCGCGCGCGGGCCGGCTGCAGCGCGGCGTACGCGTCGAGCAGATCGAGGTGAGAGGCGGGGTCGAGGAGCACCTGATGTTCGTGCTGCCCATGCAGGTCGACCAGGCCCGACGCGGTGTCGCGTAACGCCGCGGAGGTGGCGAGCGCGCCGTTGAGGAACGCGCGGCTGCGCCCGCTCTGCGCCGACACTTCCCTGCGAACGATGAGCTCTCCCCCGCGCGCGTCCTCGAATACCGCTTCGATCACCGCCAGGTCCTCGCCTGTTCTGACGAAGTCGGGGGAGGCACGGCCACCGACGAGGAGCCCCACGGCGCCGACCAGGATCGACTTTCCGGCGCCGGTTTCGCCGGTGAGCACGTTCAGGCCGGGCTGGAACTCCAGCTCGAGCCGATCGATGACGGCCAGGTTACGAATGGAGAGGAAGCGGAGCATCGGCCCGAAGTACCATCTTATCAGATGTTTGACAGCGTCTGAGCTGCGTGTTAGGCTTGGCGGAACTGCGCTGTCCCAGCGGCGCGGCAGTGGCCACTCGCCGTTGCACTGAGACGCGGTTCCACTGAAACTGTAACTCTATACGCCTCGTTGGAGGGCTGTTTGCTCACGCCTTTCTTGGCGCTTGCGCTGTTTGCGCAAGGCGCGCAGCCGGAAGCTGGGTCCGGCGCAGATGCCAGTAGCACCGATATCGTCCGGCTCATCGCCGACGCCAGCCCGCTCTCGAAAGCCGTCCTGCTCACCCTGCTGATCTTCTCTGCCGTGTCATGGGGGATCATCTTCTACAAGTTGTGGGTCTACCGGCGAGCCGAGGCGCAATCGTCGACCTTTCTCGGCGTGTTTCGAAAGAGCAGCAAGTTCTCCGAGGTCCAGGCCGTCTGTCCCACGCTGACGGCGAGCCCGCTCGTCGGTCTGTTCCAGTCGGGGTACGCCGAGTTGAACACGCAGCTGCGGACGGACAAGAGCGGCGACGCGTCCAAGCCGGGCGCGTCCCCGGGACGTCCTACCCTGAAGAGCCTCGACGCCGTCGACCGGGCACTGTTGCGCGCAACGACGGTCGAACTCACGAGGCTGGAACGCCGGGTGCCCTTTCTTGCAACGACCGCGAGCATCACACCGTTCATCGGGCTCTTCGGTACGGTGTGGGGAATCATGATTGCGTTTCAGAGAATCGCCGCGTCGGGCGCGACAAGCATCGGCGTAGTTGCGCCGGGCATCGCTGAAGCGTTGATCGCGACGGCGGCGGGACTCTTTGCGGCAATCCCGGCTGTGTATTTCTACAATCATTTCACGAACCGGGTGAAGCACTTTGCCGCCGAGATGGACGATTTCTCACTGGAGTTCTTGAACATCTCGGAGAGGAACTTCACGTGAAATCCCCAATCCCTGATCGCTCATCCCGGATCCCTGATCGTCGATCCCCGATCGGAAGATTCGGGATCAGGGATTCGCGATCAAGGATTCGCGATCGAGGATGAGGGATTAAGGATTGCCGAAAGTACATTCAACCAACGCCGGCAACGGCGGCAGGCGGCGTGGCCGTGGCAGCTATGTAGGCACGTCGCTGTCCGAGATCAACGTCGTCCCCCTGGTGGACGTCATGCTGGTGCTGCTGATCATCTTCATGGTCACCGCGCCGATGATGCAGCAGGGGCTCAGCGTGAATCTTCCGCAGGTGCGCCGTGCGGATCCGGTGACGTCCCAGCCGATCTACGTGACCATCCCGGCGAACTTCGGCGAAACACGCGTCGTGCAGATCGGCGACGACGACGTCCGCGTCGACATCCTGCACGAGCGGGTACGGCAGGCGATCTTGCCGCGCGAGGACAAGTCGCTGTTCCTGCGCATGGACGCCACGGTGACCGCGCAGAACATCATGGATGTGATGGACCAATTGAAGCAGGCGGGCGTGGAGAAGATCGGGATCACGACCCAGCCGAGAGTACGCCGGTAGCGGTCCGAGCAACGAGCAACGAACATTCATGCATGAAG
>JBOGIX010000054.1:0-2596 GCA_050744685.1 Vicinamibacterales bacterium
GCCATTGAGCGTGCTGATCGATCCCGACCGCGCCCTGCGAATCCTGGGAGTCGAGAGTGGGCCGGCGTTCTCGTCGAAAGTGGAGTACATCTACAGGAAGCAGCTCGAAGAAGCGGACGTGCTGGTCATCAACAAGGTCGACCGCCTCCCGCCGGAACGGCTGGCCACGTTGCGCCTGGCTCTCGAGGCGCGCTTTCCGGCGGCGCCTATCGTGGCCATCTCGGCTCGTACGGGCGAAGGCGTGGGTGGATGGATCGACGGTCTTCTGGCCGCCAACGGCCGAGGACGCGTTCTCGACATCGACTACGACACGTACGGCGACGGGGAAGCCCTCCTCGGGTGGTTGAACTGCACGGCAACGCTCGCGGGCCCGGCCGTCGAGGCCGACGAGCTGCTACGCGACGTCGCATGCGCGATCCACCAGGACCTCGCGGCCTGTGGCGTGGAGATCGCGCACTTGAAGGCGACGCTGGTCCCGGCCAACGGCCACGGCATCTCCGTCGTCAACGCGACGCGCACGGATGTCGCGCCGGAGCTGGCATTCTCTCTGGATGCGCAGGTGCGGCGCGCGGAAATCACGGTCAACCTGAGGGCGGAAGCGGACCCGCTGCGCCTCGAGCAGGCGGTACGAAACGCTCTCGGTGCCGCACGCGACGACGGTGCCGCGATGGCCGTCACGCACCTCGAGCGCTTCCGTCCCGGACGCCCGGTCCCCACGCATCGAATGGCGTCAACGGTCTGAGGAAAGGCCCGTCATGACTCCGCGCCGCATTCTGTATTGCCATTGCGCGTTCGCCCAGGTGGTGCCGGCCGACACGAAGTCGGCGGTGATCGAAGACCTGTCCGGATCCGGCGTGTCGTTCGAGGCAGTGCCGGATCTCTGCGAGATGTCGGCGCGTCGCGATCCTGCCCTGGCCGAGATTGCCGCGGCCGACGACGTCGCGATCGTGGCCTGCTACCCGCGCGCCGTCCGGTGTCTGTTCACAGGCGCCGGCGTGACGCTGCCGGAGCACGTGCGCGTGCTCAACATGCGTGAGCAGAGCCCGGCTGACATCGCGGCGAGCCTCGAGCTCGCGCGCCCGGAGTTGACGTGAGCACCGCGGACACGCTCTCCATTGTTCTATATGAAGGCCGCGGCAGCATGCCGCTGGAGCCGGCCGTGCGCGCCTCTGCTCTGCGCATTCTCCTCGAGACCGGCTACAAGGTCGCTCGGGTCGCGTCGAGCGGGACCACGCCTGCCCCGCCCGGACGGGGTGCGATGGCGGTGCTCGGGCGCTTCCTCGACGCCCAGCCTTCCGTCGCCGAATCGCGCGAGGATGAACGCCGTCCGGTGTTCTTCTGCAATGTCGACGGCCTGGATGCGGAGTCGATGCTGCGCGCCCTGGACGATTTACACGCGCGGACGAGCACTGCGCCGCGCGAGAAGTGGAAGCCGTGGTTCCCGGTCATCGACTTCAGCCGCTGCACGAACTGCATGCAGTGCCTCACGTTCTGTCTTTTCGACGTCTACGGCGTCTCGAAGGACAAGAAGATCGAGGTGCGGAACCCGACCAACTGCAAGACCGACTGCCCGGCGTGCTCGCGCGTGTGCCCGGAGGTCGCGATCCTGTTCCCGAAGTACAAGGGGGGCCCAATCAACGGCGACGTGGTGCGCGAGGCCGACCTCCAGCGCGAGAAGATGAAGGTCGACATCTCGGCGCTGCTCGGCGGCGACATCTATGCGGCGCTGCGTCAGCGAAGCGCCGACGCGAAGGCGCGCTTTTCGAAGGAGCGCGATGAAAAGCGGGCGCTCGACGAGCGGCGCCGCTGCCTCACGAAGCTCCAACAGGATCTCGGGATACCGCCCGAAGTCCTGGCGGCGCTGCCTTCGCTCGACCAGATTCAGGCGAAGACGGCGCAGGCGATCGCCGCCACCGACCCGAAGGACCCGTCGTGATTGTTCCCTTCGCCAGGCGCATGCTGACCGAGACCGATCCGCGGCTGCTGTGGACCTTCACCTGGAACTTCGGGGTGAAGGGGATCCGATCGGTGCAGAAGTTCAAGAAGCGGCTCGCCAGGGGCGAACACTTCCCACCGTTTCTCTACATCTCGGTCATCAACAGCTGCAACCTGCGCTGCCAGGGGTGCTGGGTGAAGGTCGACGGTCCTCAGCACTACATCGACGCCGGGCGGATGGACCGGCTGATCACCGCGGCGAAGAAACGCGGCAACAGCTTCTTCGGCATCCTCGGTGGGGAGCCGTTCATGCATCCGCAGCTGCTCGAGATCCTCGAGCGGCACCCGGACTGCTACTTCCAGATCTTCACCAACGGGCAGCTGATCACCGGCGAGATCGCGCACGAGCTGCGGCGCCTTCGCAATGCGACGCCGCTAATCAGCATCGAGGGGACGCTCGAGGTCAGCGATGTACGAAGGGGGCGCAAGGAAGTCCTCAAGAAGACCCTGGCCGGTCTCGAGAACTGCGTCCGGAACAAGCTGATCGTCGGCGTGGCGACGAGCGTATGCCAGTCCAACTTCGACGAGCTGGTGAGCGAGGCGTGGCTGCGCCACCTGATTGGCAAGGGCGTGCACTACGTCTGGTATCACACCTATCGGC
>JBOGIX010000055.1:0-2719 GCA_050744685.1 Vicinamibacterales bacterium
TGTTGATGGTGTTCTTGAGCTCCAGGATCTCGCCCTTCACGTCCACCGTGATCTTGCGCGACAGGTCACCCTTGGCCACGGCGGTGGTCACGTCGGCGATGTTGCGCACCTGCGAGGTGAGGTTGCCCGCCATCGAGTTCACCGACTCGGTGAGGTCCTTCCACGTGCCCGCCACGCCCTGCACGTCGGCCTGGCCGCCGAGCTTGCCCTCGGTGCCCACCTCGCGCGCCACGCGCGTCACCTCGGAAGCGAAGGAGCCGAGCTGGTCCACCATCGTGTTGATGGTGTTCTTCAGCTCGAGGATCTCCCCCTTCACGTCGACCGTGATCTTCTTGTAGAGATCCCCGCGCGCCACCGCCGTCGTGACCTCGGCGATGTTGCGCACCTGCGACGTGAGGTTCGCGGCCATGAAGTTCACGTTGTCGGTCAGGTCCTTCCAGGTGCCGCCCACGCCCTTGACCACCGCCTGGCCTCCGAGCTTGCCGCCGGTGCCGACCTCGCGCGCCACCCGCGTCACTTCCGACGCGAACGTGCCGAGCTGGTCGACCATCGTGTTGACCACGCGGGCCGTGCGCAGGAACTCCCCCGTCAGGGCGCGGCCGTCGATCTCGAGCGCCATGTTCTGCGAGAGGTCCCCCTTCGCCACGGCGCCGATGACGCGCGCCACTTCGGTCGTCGGCTGCACCAGGTCCGACACGAGCGCGTTCACCGAATCGATTGCCGTCCGCCACTGCCCGTCGGCCTGCGGCAGCGATGCCCGCTGCTTGACGTTGCCCGCCTTCCCGACCACGTTGCTGAGCCGCTCGATCTCCTTCACGAGCTTCTGGTTCCGCTCGATCGTGTCGTTCAGCGCGTCGTAGATCTTGCCGGTGACGCCGGTGCGATCCGAAGGGAGACGGACCGAGAAGTCGCCGGCGCGGTAGTCGGTCAGGACTTTCAGCAGGCGTCGGGGGTCGAGGGTCTCTGTCGCGGCAACCGCGGTCGGCATCGCACTCTCCTGGCGGGCATTCGGCCCTGCGCGCGTTATCGCCGGATCGTCCCGTGCCGCAGCCGGGCTGCAGCCAATCGATGCCGAGACCACTCCGGTTGAAAAGGTAAGCTGAACAGAATCAAGACAGCGTCTGGCGGAAATTCAGACACGCCCGCAGCGATTCTGCGCCAAAGGGCTCACGCTGCACGAGCTTTGCCAAAGTATCTCGGTACTCGGGGCTCGGTACTCGGGGGTCGGGCTCGGCGCTCGGGGGGTCGCGGACTCTGGGGTTCGCGATCTTTCGTACTCGGGTCTCAGGGGGTCCAGGCCTTGCCCGACGGCGCACTGGAAAGCCAGTGCGGAGGGGGGCCCGGCCTGGCCGCGCCGTAGCGACCGCAGTTCAGCGCGAAGGCGGGTTGGGAGGTTGACCAGCCGAACGCTAGAATCAGTCCTCTGTCCTCCTCTCTGTACCCTCGGCCGCTGATCTATGCCCATCGTGGCGGCGCCGCATTGCGCCCGGAGAACACCTTGGCGGCGTTCGATCACGGCCTGGCGCTCGGCGCCGACGGCCTCGAGTTCGACGTGCGCCTGTCGCGCGACGGGGTCGTCGTCGTTCATCACGACGAAACCGTCGATCGCACGACCAACGGGCGCGGCGCCGTGGCGAGCCACACGGCCGCGGAGCTCGCAGCGCTCGACGCCGGCTACCGGTTCGGCGACGCAGACGGCCGCTTTCCCTTCAGAAATCGGGAGATCGGCATTCCCCAGCTCGACCAGGTGCTGGAACGTTATCCCAGCGTTCCGCTGATCATCGAGATGAAGGGTCCGGATCCGGCCCTGGCCCGCCAGACGATCGATGTGCTTCGCGGCGCCGGCGCGATTTCGCGCGCCTCGCTCGGGTCCTACTATTACCGCGTGCTGCGTGCCGCGCGGCTGTACGAGCCGGCGATTCGCACCGGCGCGGCGCAGGAGGAAACCCGCTGGGCGCTCTATCGCTCGTGGGTCCGCTGGCCGCTCGGGAAGACCTCGTATCAGGAATTCCAGGTGCCCGAACGGTCGGGAAACACCACCGTCGTCACGCCGCGCTTCGTGGCTCACGCGCACGGCGCGCGACTGCCGGTAAAGGTATGGACCGTGGACGATGGCGCCGATATCGATCGCCTGCTCGGCTGGGGTGTCGATGCGATAATCAGTGATCGGCCCGATGTGGCCGTGGACGTCCTCCAGCGCCGATTAGCGACGCGCGGCTGAAGCCGCCTTCCTCGAGTCCCGAGTCCGAGGCCCGAACCCCGAGTCCCGAGCCTGAGAGGGCGAGCCACCGCTGGAAGCGGGAAGCTGGAAGCCGGAACCTGCGTGCCTGATAAGATGCCCTCATGTCCTCGGCACGTCCCACAACCCTCGGTGAGCTCCGCGCCTCCGTCGATGCCGGCCGTACGCGGCGTCGGCCCGTGCGCGATGAAGTCCGCGAAAACCTGGTCGCGCGGCTGCGCGCCGGCGAGAGGCTGTTTCCCGGCATCATCGGCTACGACGATACCGTGGTGCCGCAGATCGTCAACGCGATCCTGTCGCGGCACAACTTCATCCTGCTGGGCCTCCGCGGGCAGGCGAAGAGCCGCATCCTCCGCGCCTTGACTTCGCTGCTCGACGATGCCATCCCGGTGGTGCCCGGCTGCGAGATCCACGACGACCCGCTGGCGCCGCTCTGCGCCGCGTGCCGCGCGCGCGTGCGGCACGAAGGCGACGCGCTGC
>JBOGIX010000056.1:0-4182 GCA_050744685.1 Vicinamibacterales bacterium
GGACAAGCCGGAGCGGAGCGAAACGGCCAACGACGCGCTTGCCCGCCGTAGCCTTGGCGAAGGCGGGAGCGACGGTGTCAGGGAGCCCGAGGGGCGAAGCCCCTCGGGTCTAGTTAAATGCGGAGCAATCATGAGCCAACAGCATCCCGTCATCGAGACCCGCCGGCTCGTGCGGCGCTACGGCCGGACCGACGCCGTCAACAGCCTGGACCTTCGCGTGGAACCCGGCCGATGCTATGGCTTCTTCGGGCGCAACGGGGCCGGCAAGACCACGACCATCAAGTGCCTGCTGAACCTGCTGCGCCCGACCAGCGGCGAGGCGCGCGTCTTCGGAATGGATCCGGCACGCCACGAGGTCGAGGTCAAGTCCCGCCTCGCTTACGTTCCCGATCACGTCGCCTTCTATCCATGGATGACCGTCCGCGACACGCTGGACTACTTCGCCTCGTTCCGGCAGCGTTGGAACGAGGAGACCGAGTCGGCGCTCCTGGAGCAGTTCCGGCTCGATCCGCGCCAGAAGACGAGCCATCTCTCGAAGGGACAACGCACCCAGCTCGCGCTCGTGACAGCCATCTGCCCCGGGCCCGAGCTGCTGGTGCTCGACGAACCCACGTCTGGACTCGATCCGATCGTCCGGCGCGAATTCATCCAGACGGTCATCGGCGCCTACCAGGAAGGCGATCCTGGTCGCCGCACGGTGTTCGTCTCGACACATCTCATCGCGGAGTTCGAAGGGCTCATCGACGAGTTCACCATCATCGACAGCGGCGTGAACCTGCTGACGCTCGACGCGGACTCGGCGCGCGCCCGTTACCAGAAAATCCACGCGAGGTTCGCCGGGGATCCTGCCCCGATCGACATCGGCGCGGGTCGTCTGCTGCGGCAGCAGGGGCGCGAGGTCGAGGTCCTCGCCGACGGCAACTCCACTGACATCATCGAACGGCTCCGGGCACGCTCGCCCGAGGCGCTCACCACAGAGTCGCTGACGCTCGAAGAGATCTTCGTCGCGGCGCTGCAGCCGGCGCAGGTCGTATGACGGCGCGCACAGTCGTCGGGCCTGTCGCGAAGAAGGAGCTGCGTGCGCTGCTGCCGCTGTGGGCCGGCTGCGCGCTGACGCTCGCGGCTGTGGCGCTGATCGGCGACGGCGCGCTTCGATATATCGCGTTCGTCCTCGGGTGCTTCGCGCTCGGCGCGCAATCGCTCGGACACGAGTACGGCCATCGCACGCTCGGACTGCTTCTCGTGCAGCCCGCACCCCGGCGCCGATTGTTCGCCATTAAGTTCGTCGTCCTGGCGCTGCTGCTCGCCGCGCTCACCGCGGTCGCGTGGACCGCCGTATTTCTCTTCGCGGCGGAGTCCATCACCGTTCGTGCTTCCCTGTGGAACGACAGCGCCGTCCTGCTGCTCGGCGTCACGGGCGGCCTCGTCGTGGCGCCCTGGCTGACGATGGCGACGCGGAGCGCGTTGGCGGGAGTGGTCTTCACCGTGGCGCTGCCGGTGATGCTGCTGATTGCCGGCGACGCCGTGGGGCTCGCGCGCGGGCTCGACGCCGCGAACATCGACCGGCTGAAGGCCGCCGTGCTGTGGCGCGGCGGCGCTATCGTGGCGCTGGTCGCGGCCGTCGGCTGCTGGCACACGTTCATGCGGCTCGAGGTCGTGGATGGCCGCGGATCCGATATTGAGCTCCCGCGCTGGTCGCGCGCCGACGACCGGACTACTGGCACGGCGGAGCGCACGCGAGAGCGCCGCCGCCCGGCGATCTGGCGGCTGATCGGCAAGGAACTGCGCCTGCAGGAGATGACGTTCATCGTGACGGCGCTCTACCTCGCGGCGTGGGCGACGTTGATTCTGATCGGTCGGTACAGCGGCCCCACGAGCCCGAGCGCGATCGCGCCGCTCACCATCCTCTACATCGGCGCGATTGCCCTGCTCGCCGGCTCGCTCGCGAGCGCGGAGGAACGGCAGCTCGACACAATCGAGTGGCAGACGCTGCTGCCCATGGCTTCATGGCAGCAATGGACGGTGAAAGCGGGAATCGCCCTCGCGCTCGCGATCGTCATCGGCCTCGGCCTTCCCCTCGCGCTCCGGGCCGCACAGCCCGCGTTCATGGCTGACGCGCTGGCCCGGAACATGCGAACGACTGCAATGGCTGTCGTCCTGCTCACCAGCAGCAGCTTGTATGTCTCGTCGCTCTGCTCTGGCGGCATCCGCGCGCTGATGACGTCGTTGCCGTTTGCGCTCGCGACCAACTTCGCGATTCAGTTCATCCTGCCGCTGTTCTGGTGGATCGTGTTGAACATCTACCTGCCAACCGGCATGGGACTCGTGCGATTCCGCAGCCTCAGCGAAATGCTGACGCTCGCGGCTGGCCTCGGCCTCGCGGCGCTGCTGCTCCGGCTTGGGTTCACGAACCATCGCTCGGCCGAGCGCGGCGCACGGCGCGTATGGCGGCAAGCCGTCCTGATCGTGGTTGGCTACCTGGTTCTGGTTGGAGGCGTACTCGGAACGATGATGATCTGGCTGCTGGCGCGGTGAGCGAGCGGCGTGCCCGGCAAGAACGTTGCGCGCCCCCTGCGACCGCGAAGCGGGCAGCGGGAAGCGGGAAGCTAGCCTTCAGCAATATCCGCCAGCACGGCTTCCGCCGCCGTCTTGATGTCCAGGAGGATCTCCCGCACCTCCCGGTTCGATTGGAGCATCGTCTCGACCTGGCTGATGAGGGCGCGGGCGGCCTCCTCGCGGCGCTCGCGGCTGACGCGGCCGCCGGCCTCGTCCAGCCGGTGCATGTTGGCGCGGAATCGATTGACCGCGCGCAGCTTCTCTTCCACCTCGGCCTGGAGGCCGGTGAGATAGACCGAGAGCAGCTCCTTGTCGAATTGCAATTTGCTTTCGCCCTTGGACATCCGGATACCGCCTTATCGGCACGAGGCCGGACACTTTACAGTGGCGCGCGCGAGAGGCGCGGCTGCGCGGCGTTGGCGGGATCGGTCCGGTTACGGCGAGTATATACATGACGCGAGGCAGTTCCCCCTTCCCAGAGCCTCACCGGTGCCCATCGGTCAGAACATCGTGCGCTCGACGAACCAGTAGAGACCGGCCAGCGCAATCGCGATTGAGCAGGCAGGAATGAGGCGGACGCGCCGGCTTTCGGCGCTGCGGAACAGACGGACAAGAGGCCACAGCGCCACGACGACCGCGATCTGACCCGCTTCGACGCCGGCATTGAACGAGCCCAGCGCCGTGACGATCGCGAGGCCGCCGCCGCCCAGGCCGAGCTCCTGCAGCGCGGCGCCGAAACCAAAGCCGTGCACGAGCCCGAACGCGAACGTCAGCTTCCATCGCGATCCTGACGGCTCGCGGACGAGATTCTCGAGCCCCACGAAAACGATGGATGCCGCGATGAGCGGCTCGACGATGTCTGCCGGCGCGTGAACCAGGTCGAGCCCCGCAAGGGCGAGCGTGATCGAGTGCGCGACGGTAAACGCCGTCACGGTCTTCACGACGGATCCCAGCGCCTGCACACCGAGCAGCAAAGCCGCGAGGAACAATAGGTGATCGTAGCCGCCGAGAATGTGGGCAACGCCGAGCGCCGCGAACCGCGCGGCGCGATGCGAAGGCTGCCGGCTGCCGAGATCGATCTCGACCATGTCGGTGCGCGCGTCCAGCATCCGTTCGGTGAGCAGACGGCCGTCAATGTCGCGTACGGTCAGGAGCTGGCGATGTCCGCGCGGCAGGCGACCGGGCACGATCGATTTCACCGTCAGCGTGGAGCCCGGCGGACGCTCGAACTCGATGGTCACGGCGGGCGCAGTGGAGCCGCCTTGATGAACGGTGCCGGCAAGCGCGACTCCGCCCGCTTGAATCTCGATCGCGTTCAGCGCGAACTGGCGCACATCGCCTGCCTCGACTCGCGCTGCCGCTTCCGCATCGGGGGGCGCCAGCGACAACGTCGCGATGATGCGGGTGGCGGTGACGTGGACGTCGAGAGCGCTGAGGCCCGGATCGTGAGCGAAGGTGGTCGTCGCCGGGACGAGACAGAAAGCCGCCGCAAATACCACGGCTTTGCAGACTCGTCCTCGCGGGCGGCCTCTTGTTACCAGGGGGTGATGTTGCGATAGAGTCATGCGAGTAAAGACTGCCGCTTGGAAGAATGACTCACTCCGATATCCTTCACTGTCACGCTGC
>JBOGIX010000057.1:0-2387 GCA_050744685.1 Vicinamibacterales bacterium
CGCCTCGTCCTCGATGGCCTGGCGCACTTCCGGCAGCCGTTCGGCGCTGACTTCGGCGGTCCATCCCGCGTCGAGCGGATCCTCCAGCGAATAGACGATGTGCAGGCGGGCGCCGAAGGATTCGGCAAGCCTCCGCGCGAAAGCGATCGACCGATCGAACGCCTCGTCGCTTCCACCGTGCAACAGGACTTCACGCATCGTCACCGCATCGCGCATCGCATCACCTCGACGACTTCCATTCTATGTGCAGACCGCCCGTTTATGCCGCTGCCGACCAGGCCCCAGGGCCTGGGGCTGCGCCTGGACGAGAAAGGCGCGTGCTATAATGAGCCGTTCCCCAAAGGACCAGAATGCTTCCGAACTGGGCGCCTGCATCGCTACGTGCGCTGCAGGGCTATTCGATCACGTCTTTCGCCCACGACGCGCTGTCAGGCATCACCGTCGGGCTCGTCGCGCTGCCGCTGGCGATGGCCTTCGCCATCGCGTCCGGCGTCTCCCCGCAGTCCGGCATCTACTGCGCCATCGTCACCGGCTTCCTCATTTCGGCGCTCGGCGGATCGCGCTTCCAGATCGGCGGCCCCACCGGCGCGTTCGTCGTCGTTGTCGCGGGCATCGTCGCGCAATACGGGATCAGCGGCCTCTTCATGTGCACCATGATGGCGGGCGTGATCCTCGTGCTCCTCGGCGTCACGGGCATGGGCGCGGCCGTGGACTACCTGCCGCGGCCGGTCGTCGTTGGCTTCACCAACGGTATCGCGGTGCTGATCGCGAGCACGCAGATCAAGGATTTTCTCGGCCTGCAGATCGCGGAGGTACCGGCGGAGTTCGCCGCACGCATGTCCACGCTCGGCTCGCACCTGCAGACGCTGTCGTGGCAGGCGGCGACGCTGGCGACGGCGGCCTTTGTGCTCATCCTCGTGTTGCGCCGGCTGTACCCGCGCGTGCCGGGCACCGTGATCGCGCTGCTCGGCGGCACGGTGGCGGTGGTCGTCTCGGGCCTCGACGTCGAGACCATCGGATCGCGGTTCGGCGGCATTCCGTCCGGCCTGCCCTCGCCCCACATCCCGACGTTCGAGCTCGGGCTCATCCCAATCCTGATCCGTCCCGCGCTCACAGTCGCAATGCTCGGCGCCATCGAATCGCTGATGTCGGCAGTGGTCGCCGACCGCATGAGCGGCGATCGCCACAACCCGAATACCGAGCTCGTCGCCCAGGGCATCGCCAACATCGCGTCGCCCGTCTTCGGCGGCCTGCCGGCCACCGGCGCGATCGCACGCACCGCAACGAACATCCGCTCCGGCGCGCACAGCCCCGTGTCGGGCATGATTCACGCGGTCACGCTGCTGGCCGTGCTGCTCGTGGCCGCCCCGCTGGCGCGGTTCATCCCGATGCCGGTGCTCGCCGCCATCCTGCTCGTCGTGGCCTACAACATGGGGGAGTGGCACGAGATCCCCAAGCTGCTGCGCCTGACGAAAACGGACATCAGCGTGTGGCTGGTGACGTTCGCGCTCACGGTTTTCGCCGATCTGACGCTGGCAGTAGAGGTCGGGATGATCCTGGCCGCACTGCTCTTCATCCGCCGCGTCTCGAACACGACAACCGTGTCCATGGTGACGCCGGAATACGTGGAAGCCGGACGGTCGCACATCCTGCAGGACAAGCGCATCCCGCCGAACGTGGCCATCTTCCGCATTCACGGGCCGTTCCTGTTCGGGATGACGGACAAGATCTCGATCATCACGGATCAGATCGCGACGCTGCCGCCAATCGTCATCGTGCGTCTCCGGAACATGACCGCCATCGATGCGACCGGCATCCGCGCGCTCGAGGACCTCGCCGAGCAGCTGCGCCAGTCGGGGCGCACACTGCTCCTCTGCGGCGCACGCGAACAGCCCGCCGCCGTGATGGAGGCAGCGGAATTTCATCGCCACGTCGGGCAGGAGAACATCTGCAAGGACATCGAGGCAGCCCTGGCGCGCGCCGGCGCGATCTCGGGGCCTCGGGCGGCTTAGTTCAACTTCCAACTTCCAACTCCCAACTTCCAAGGCGCGAGGCTCGAGAGAGCTGGGTGAACGTCGGTCAACCAGCCGGGTTTTAGCGACTCTCACCCAGATTGTTCGTGCAGCCCGAAGGGCCATCCGGTGGCGTGTGTCCTTTTGCCCTCAATCAGATTCACATCTCTTCGTCGCTTCGTGCCTTCGCGGCTTCGTGCCGCGCAGCCCGCAGCCGTCAGCTCGGATACGACCAGACCCGCTAACTACGTACCTTGGGAGTTGACGTATGATCGTCGAGCATGCCGATACTCACGGTCGAAGGGTTCCCCAGCGTCGAAGTCGAGCACGGAAAACGGTTGGTCCTGGCGATCGAGCAGGACGCCAGGGTGGATG
>JBOGIX010000058.1:0-3897 GCA_050744685.1 Vicinamibacterales bacterium
TCCCGATCCCGACGCGCTCGCCAGCGGGCTCGCGCTGCGCAACCTGCTACGGCGAACGAAGACCACGGCGATCATCGGCGCCGTCCAGGGCGTGACCCGTCCCGAGAACCTGCGAATGGCCAACATGCTCGACATCCACGTCGAGCCGATCACCATGGCCTCGTTCCAGGAGTTCGATCGCATCGCCACGGTCGACGTGCAGCCGCACTATTTCGCCGGCATGCTGCAGCGCGCCGATCTGGTGATCGACCATCACCCGGAGCAGCCCGGCTACAGCGCGGTGTTCAAGGACATTCGCGCGGACTACGGGTCGACGTCCACGATCCTCACCGAGCACCTCCGGGCGGTAGACGTCAACATCTCGGAGCGCACCGCCACGGCGATGCTCTACGCGATCAAGTCCGACACGCTGTTCTTCGCCCGGCACACGAACCGCGTCGACCTCGAGGCGTTCACGTTTCTCTACCCGCTCGCCGACGCGGCCCTCATTCGCAAGATGGAAGGGGCGGAAATCACGCTCGAGCGGCTCGACTACGTGAACCGCGCCAGCCAGGGCGGCATCATGAGGGAACAGGTCTTCAGCGCGTTCATCGGCGAGGCGCCGCGCGAGGATTTCATTCCCTACACGGCCGACTTCTTCCTGCAGCTCGAGGACGTGAAGTGGACGATCATCGCCGGCATCGTCAACGCCTCGTTCATCGTCAGCGTCCGCAACCTGGGGTACTCGCGCAACGCCGGTGAGTTCGTGAAGCGGTGGTTCGGCGACATCGGCAGCGCCGGCGGCCATCGGGCCATGGCCAAGGCGGTCGTGCCGGTCAACCGGTTCCAGGACAAGTTCGGCCCGATCGAAGGAGCCGCGATCAGCGCGAGGATCGCGGAGATGGCCGACACGTTCCTGCACGAGCTGCCGGGCGACAAGAAGCGCGAAGCCGTCGCGCGCTAGTCGGCACATCCTTTCCTCGCGGGGCGGCCCACTTGCTGCCAGGGGGCCGTCTTGCGGCCTTCTAACCCACGACGGCTTTCAACCGAGGGCCTGATCGAGATCCGCGATCAGGTCGGCCGCATCCTCCAGTCCCACCGACAGCCGCGCCATGCTGGCGGTCACCCCCGCCTCGCGCAGCTCCTCTTCCGTGTGGCCCCACTGCGATGTCAGGACGGGCAGGCTGCAGAGGCTCTCGACGCCGCCGAGGCTGGCCGCACGCTGAAAGACCTTCAAGCGATCGAAGAACTGTGCGGCGCGCTCGTATCCGCCGCCAAGGTCGACGCAGACCATCCCGCCGAAGCCGCGCATCTGCCTGGCCGCGATCTCGTGATCGGGATGCTGCGGGAGGCCCGGGTAGAACACCGTCTGCACGCGCGTGTCTTTCGCCAGCCACTGGGCCAGAGCCATGGCATTCGCGTTCTGCCGTTCGACGCGCACGGCGAGCGTGCGGAGCCCGCGGCCGAGCGCATATGCCGCGTATGGATCCAGGAGCGTGCCGACGCGCCGCCGCAGTTTCTCGATCGGCCCGATCAGCGCCGACGGCCCGGCGATCACGCCGGCGGTCACGTCGCTGTGGCCGTTCAGATACTTGGTGGCGCTGTGCATCACCAGGTCGATCCCGAGCGCGAGCGGCTGCTGATTGACCGGGCTCGCAAACGTATTGTCGACCACGGAGAGAACGCCGCGGGCGCGGCAGGCTGCGGCCACGTGAGGAATGTCGATGCAGCGCAGCGTCGGGTTGATCGGCGTCTCGAACCAGAGCACTTTCGTGCGTTCCGACAGGATGGCCGCCGGCTCGCGGAACTCCTCCACGCGCACGAACCTCGTCGTCACGCCGAGCCTGCCGAACACCTCGGTCAACAGGTGCAGCGTGCCGCCGTAGATGGCCGCACTACAGACGATCTCGTCCCCCGCGCTGACGAGCGACAGCAGCGCGGTCGTCGTGGCCGCCTGCCCGCTCGACAGGAGCAGCGCCGCGTCCGCGCCTTCGACCGCGGCGAGCCTTTCCTCGACCGCCGCGACCGTCGGATTGCCGTAGCGCGTGTAGAGATACTTTTCCGAGCGCACTTCGTTGTAGTCGACGACTTGCTGCGCGTTCTCGAAGACGAACGTGGTCGTTTCGTAGATGGGCAGCGTGAGCGGATGTACATCGCGGAGCACGGACTCCGCGCGCCGGTTCATTTCTGTCGCAGGTTTCATGATCGAATGAGTTTAGCTGAACTGGCACAATCGTGGCCCAGGAGCTCGGGCCTTGCCCGCCGTAGCGACCGCAGTTCAGCGCGAAGGCGGGTCAGGGACTAGAAGTTCGAAACCGGAAACTGGAAACTGGCGACCGGAACCGAAAACTGGCGACCGGGAACTGGCAACTGCCGCCTGGTGAACGCCGGAAGCTGGAAGCTAATTCAATTCTACCGACTGCATGCGCTCGCCGCTCGCGCCGACGACGGGATCGATGAACTGGCGGTAGGCGTCTTCGTAGCCGCGATCGACGAGCTCGGCGAGCGTGTAGCGGCGGTCGGAACGTTCGTCGTGGAGGCCGCGGAAATCGAGCGGACCCAGCGGGTTGTGCTCGGGGCGGATAACGTAGATGCCGGCAAAGCGCGCGGCGAACTGTTCGAGCGCGTCGCGCAGGGCGGCCGATTCGAACGCTCCCAGCTGGGCGCCGGCGGCGCCTCGCAGATCGGCCCGCCGGGCGCTCAACTCGTGCGGGCGCGCCGGTCGCGGCGCAGCGGACAGCAGGACGACCTGCTCCGCGCCTGCCGCCGCCACCTCGTCGATCAGACGCGCGAGCGATCCGGGACGATCGCAGAGCTGATGTGTCTCGCCGCGCCATGGCCCTTCGGTTGCGAACGTCATCAGGTGCGGCTCGGTCGCCACGGGCATGGCGAGCGAGGCCGACAGCATGTCCATCGCGTGATCGCGCGCCACGCCGGACAGGTCGAAGGCCTCGGACATGCGGGCCGCGGCGCCGCCTGCCAGCGTTGGACGAGCGAAGAAGCCCGGTCGGTGCGATTCGGCCAGGAAGGCAAACACGACATCCTGCCGCGCGTCGAGATCGTGGAGCACGACGAGCAACTCACGGAACCCCGGCTGCCCGAGGTTTTCCGCGAGCAGCTCGAGATAGCGGCGGCCGAGCTCAGCCTGACGCGGCTGCTGGATCGGGGCTGCACCCTTGATCAATTTCCAGAGCTCCGCGGTGAATGTCTCGAAGGCGTGGCGGGCGGTGAGCGGGTTGCCGATCAGCCGCCACAAGAGTGGCAGCACGCCCGACTGCGTCCGCCGCTTCGCGCCGCCGCTGAAATGCCGCACGGCAACGTTGACGGCGAGCGCCGCCACGGCCACGAGGACGCCGAGCAACACCAGCCTGGGGACGGTCGTCGGCAGCGCTGCTGGCGCGAAGAGTGCGCCGAGGCGCGAGCTGAACCCGGAGGTCAGCGCGCTGCCGGCCTGCTCGAATCCGATCAACGTCAGCACGAACGCGACGATGCCGAGCGCGATCGCGATGGTGAAGAGGAGCAGCGGAAACAGCAGCACGGCGCCGGCCGCGACGAGCGCCCACGCCGCCACTTTGAGCGCCGTGCGCCAGCCGTAAAAACCGGTCGCGTCACGCCCCTTCCAGACCCCGTTCGGTTCCCACAACCGCGTGCCGCCGTCAACCGCGGCGAACATGGCGGTGGCAGCGCCCATGCCGCGCCCGGCCACGAGATCGATGCGGACGCCCGCTTCGTGCAGCGCGCGCAACACCCCCGCGTGATACGCGCCCGACGTGCCGGACCCCGTCAGGACGACGGCCGTCCGGAGCCGTGTGGAGTAGAGCCGCTCGGGACTGTCAAGAGTGAGCACGAACGTTCGGGTGCAAACCGGTCCGGATCAGTCGTGAATGGTCTGGAGCTTCACCAGCTCGAACTTGCGGC
>JBOGIX010000059.1:0-2979 GCA_050744685.1 Vicinamibacterales bacterium
GCGCTGCGCATCGACCCGCAGTCACTCGAGGCGCGGCACGGGCTGGTCGCTGCCGACGTGTCGGAGAAGAAAATCGATTCGGCCCGCGCACTGGTCGCGGAGTGGCGCAAAGCGAACCCGGATGACATCCGGTTGGACGTGCTCGCCGGACGCGTCGAGATCTCGGCCAACGATCTCCCGGCCGCCGAAGCCATCCTCACGCAGGTCGTGTCCGCCGATCCGGCTCAACTCGACGCCTACGAGCTCCTCGGCCGCGCGTATGTCGGCCAGGGCAAGGCCGATCTGGCGGCGAAACAGTACGAAGCGCTCGCGGAACGATCGCCTGATGCCGCGACGAGCGCCCGCACCATGGTGGGCATGCTCTACGAAGCCCGCCAGGATCGCGACCGCGCGCGCGCCGCCTACGAACGCGTGCTCGCCGACGATCCCAGGGCCGGCGTCGCCGCGAACAACCTCGCCTGGTTGTACGCGTCCGACGGCAAACTGGACGATGCCCTGCGGCTCGCAAAAGTGGCGCAGGATTCGCTTCGGCGCCGGCCGGAGGCGGAAGACACCCTCGGCTGGATCTACCTCCAGAAGGGGCTCACCACACAGGCGATCGCGTCGTTCGAGCGCGCCCTGGATCGCGCGCCGCAGAATCCCGTGTATCACTACCATCTCGGCCTCGCCTACGTGAAGAACGACGACCCGGATCGGGCGCGGGCCGCGCTCTCGCGTGCGCTCGACCTCAACGCCGGGTTCAACGGCGCCGCGGATGCTCGTGCGCAGCTCGCCACGCTGGCCGAATCGACGGCATCCCGATAGCTTCCAGCTCCCTGCTCCCAGCTTCCCGCCTGGAATGCGCGAACGTGAAAGCCAGAGGCGAAGCGGGAAGTCCTCACCGAAAGCAGAAGGCTGAAAAGGCAAAGGCTGGAGCTGGAAGGCGGGCAGCTGGCAGCTGGAAGCTGAGACTCATCGTTCCCCCCTGAACTGCAGCGCTTCCGCGAGGTGCTCCGAGCCGACGGCCTCGCTCCCGTCCAGATCGGCAATCGTCCTCGACACGCGCAGCACGCGATCGAACCCGCGCGCCGACAGCGTGAGCCTCGTCAGCGCCTTCTCCAGCAGCAGCTTCCCCCCATCGTCCAGTTGCACGCGGGCGCGGAGGCGACGGCCCTCGAGCCGGGCGTTGAGCGTTCCGTCGCGCGCCAGCTGGCGCCCGCGCGCGGCCACCACCCGGTCGCGGATCGAAGACGACGGTTCGCCGCCTGAGTCGCCGTGCAGGTCGCGCGGCGGCAGCGCCGTGACGGTGACGGCGAGGTCGATGCGATCGCGCAGCGGCCCGGAGAGTCTCGAGCCGTAGCGATCGATCTGCTGGGGCGTACAGCGGCACGCCCGCGTCTCGCTGCCGGCGTACCCGCACGGACACGGGTTCATCGCGCCGACCAGCATGAAGGCCGCCGGAAAGGTGGCCGTGCGTGCGGCGCGCGCGATGCGCACGACGCCCTCCTCGAGCGGCTGACGAAGCACTTCGAGCGCGTGGCGGCTGAACTCCGGCATCTCGTCCAGGAACAGCACGCCACGGTGCGCGAGGCTGATCTCGCCGGGACGCGGGATGGTGCCGCCGCCAACCAGCGCGACATCCGACACGGTGTGATGCGGCGCCCGGAACGGGCGCGTCGCCAGGAGGCCGGCGCCGGGCTGCACCAGTCCGGCGACCGAGTGAATCGAGGTGACGTCGAGCGCCTCTTCGAACGTCAGCGGCGGGAGGATGCCGCCGACGCGACGCGCCATCATCGTCTTGCCGGCCCCGGGAGGACCGATGAGCAGCGTGTTGTGGCCGCCCGCGGCGGCGATCTCCAGCGCCCGCCGGGCCAGCAGCTGGCCGTGGACGTCCGCAAAGTCCAGGCCCCCTGCGGGAGCGGCCGCAGGGGCGAACGTCGCCTGATCGTCCACCTCGCGAAAAGCTGAGGGATCGTTCAGCGCACCGACAGCGTCGGCCAGCGTACGCACGCCGTAGAGACGCAGACCCGATACGACCGCAGCCTCCCGCCGGTTGCCATGGGGCAGCAGCAGCGCGCCGTAGCCCTCCCGGCGCGCGGTGGCGGCGACAGGCAACACCCCTCGCGACGGCTGCACGGACCCATCGAGCGACAACGCACCAATCAGCAGCACGTCGTCTATGTCGCGGCGGGTGATGAAGCCGCCTGCCGCGAGCACGCCGAGCGCGATCGGCAGGTCGAATGCGGCGCCCTCCTTGCGGACGTCGGCGGGACACAGATTGACGGTGATTCGATGGGGCGGGAACTCGAACCCCGAGTTGCGAATCGCGCTGCGGATGCGATCCCGGCTCTCCCGAATCCCGGTGTCGGGCAGGCCGACCATGGTGAAGGAGGGCAGCCCGTGCGAGACGTCGACTTCGACGTCGATCAGGCAGGCCTCGATGCCAAAGACGGCAGCCGTGCGCACGCACGCGAGCATGCGCGCTGTTATGCAAAGTCGCGTGCCCTGCGGATTGCACGATTTGTCTGGAGATTGGCCGAGCCGTGATCAATTTCCGCCACGGCCGAACGGTGTGCAGGTACGCCGAAGCTGCGTCTGGCGGTTGGGGTCAGACCTGAGGGTCTGACCCCGCACGTGGCTGGGGCTTGACCCCAGGTGACGATTCGCTAGCGACGGACGGTGAGGCGATCGCCCACCGAGATGCGCGTGCCGCGCAGACGGTTCAGCGACTTCAGGCGATCGACCGTCGTGTCGAAGAGGCGCGCGATTGACGAAAGCGTATCGCCGCGCTTGACGCGATAGGTGATCGGATCGCTCTCGTCGTCTCGGTCGTCAACGGCCTTGTCGTTTACCGCGGCGACGGCCGCCGGCGCGGCAATCGAGCGTGATGCCATCGCTGTCGGCGCCGGCCGCTCGGTGCGTGCGGCCAGCAGCGTGGCCGGGGCGCGCGGGATGATCAGGTCCTGGCCGGCGCGGACGCGCGACCGCACGGTCAGGTGA
>JBOGIX010000060.1:0-3580 GCA_050744685.1 Vicinamibacterales bacterium
GCTCGGCGACGCCGAACATCTGCGGATCCGGGACGCGGGTCAGCAGGATCTGCGCCGCGGGCGCCTCGCGAACGAATTCCTCCACGAACGCGTTGATGCCCTTGTTGAGCAGGTTGTCGCCAAGGTACATCACGAAGGAGTCGCGCCCGATGAACGGCTCGCTGATGAGGACCGCATGGGCGAGGCCGCGCGGCGCGTCCTGCTCGATGTAGGTGACGCGAACGCCCCAGGCGGATCCGTCGCCGACAGCGGCGCGAATCTCCGCCTGCGTATCGCCGACGACGATGCCGATGTCGGTGATGCCGGCGGCGGCGAGCGATTCGATGCCGTAGAAGAGGACTGGCTTGTTCGCGACCGGCACGAGCTGTTTGGCGCTCGTATACGTGAGGGGACGCAGCCGCGTGCCGCGTCCGCCACTCAGGATCAAACCTTTCATCTGCGGTCCTGCTGGCCTCCGAATGCGCCGAAGAGATTGGAGAACGTGCCGATGCCGGCCAGCGTGAACGAGATGTTGAACCGCCGATCCTGCGCGAGGCCGCTGGCGACGAGCGAGCCCTGGAGGTTGAAGTTCTGGTACTCGAACCCGATGCCGCAGCACTGCGCATTGTAATACGCGATCCAGCGCTGCTGCAGGAACTCGCCGCGCCGCAGGTCGTAGTTGAACGAGTAAGTGCCGCCGACGCGGTTCCGGAACCCCCGCACGTTGGCGGTGGCGTTGATGTACTGATCGGCGCGGTTCGGGTCGTCGAACCCGGGCAGGTCGCGGACGAACCGGCGCTGGCTCCACCCGGCCTGCACGTCCAGCCAGCGGCCGTTCGAGTAGGTGCCGTTCGCGGCAATCGTGCGCAGCGCCTTGGCGGTCGGATCCCACTCGGTGCGGAACTCCGCCTGCAGGCGCTCGGTCGGGGAGGTCCGCGCCTGCAGCGCCACCGGCGAGTAGTGCGTCGGCTTACGCGCGCTGAAACTGCTCTGGTAATTCCGGTCGTACTGCGCAGCGTTGGCGTCCGTGTAGTAGGTCTGGCTGATCGTCAGCGAGGCCACCTCGCGGGCGACATCCTTCTTGGCATACAGCCGGTTGGTGAGGCCGTAGGTGTAACGCGTCACGTTGCCCACCGTATAGTCGGTCGACTCGAGCTTCACGATGCGATCGAACTGGTCGATCGCCGTCAGCCGCTGGATGGCGAGCGTCGGCTCGATGACGTGCTTGAACTTCGAGCCGGTGCTGCCCTCGGGCGGATTGAAGATGCGGTTGAAGACGGGGCCGCTGAGGCGCGCCTGGAAATCGAAGTACTGCCGCCCGAGCCCTTCCGAGATCTGGATGCGCGGTTCGCTCGGGTTGACCGGGTCGCTCAGGCTCTCGGTCCAATAGGTGCCGCGCCAGCCGACCACCGTGTTGATGCCGAGGAACGGCCACTTGCTGAAGGGGATGCGAATCGTCGGGCTGACGTCGAAGCGCGTCAGTCCCTGATCGCGCGTCTTCACCTCGTCCTGGGTCGTGCTGCGGAGGAGGGTGACCGACTCGCCACTGACGCCGAAGTAGACGGGAATGCCGAAGATCGGGCGCTCCGGGCGCGAGACGCTGATCCGCGGCAGGCTGCCGGTCGTGACGTGCGAGGTCGCGCTGTAGAAGATGTCGTTGCGGTCCATCGCGGCGCTGATGAGCGTGCGGCCGATGCTGCCGGTGATGTGGCCGCCGAACCGCCGCGTGCGGTTGGTCGCCCGGTAGATGTCCTGCTGGTACTGCTGCTGGGTCTGCACGCTCGAGAAGTAGTCGGCGGTGGCGGTGGCCCGAAAGGAGCCGGGCAGCCCCTGCATCACGTCGCCCCGGATCGAATAGCTCCGCCGCGGCGCGCGCGCCGACGTGTTGCCCGCCGCCGCTTGCGCCTTCTCGTCCAGGAACGAGAACGTGGTGTTGCCGCGCGAGGCGCCCGACAACACGTAGCGATACTCGCCGCCGACCTGCTGGCCGGCCTTCGACATCCAGTCGTGATAGACCGTCGCGTCGTGGCTCCGGTTGATCGCCCAGAAGAAGAAGTTGCTGATGATCTGTCCGCCCGCGGTCGTCGATCCGTAGGTCGGCATCAGGAAGCCGGTCGCGCGATCGTCCTCCTGCACCGGGTAGTAGAACGCCGGCAGGTACAGCAGCGGCACCCCCTTCACGCGGAAGATCGCGTTCGTGAGCAGCGCGTACTCGTCGAGGTTGATGGTGAACGAGCCGGACGAGATCTCCCAGCGCGGCGTGGGCTGGACGCAGGTCGTGAAGCCGCCGTTGATGATGCGGTACTTCTTCGGGCCGGCCTTTCTGACCTCGGCGCCCCAGAAGTACGCGTCGGGTTCCTGCGTGCCGAACATGCTGCGGTCGGCGCGATCGCCGAGCATGGCCGTGCCGCGGGCGTTGAAGAAGGTGCCGGTGCGCGTTTTCGTGTTGAACTCGGCGCGATCCGCGGCGATGCGGTTGCCGCCCGAGACGAACACGATGTTGCCCCGCGCCGTGAGGAAGTCCTTCTTCTTGAAGATCTCTATGTAGTCGGCGAAGAACTGCATCTCGTCGCAGTCCACGCGGACCGCCTGCTCCGGCGAACCGTACAGCTTGGTGATGTCTTCGAGCTGCTCGGTTTCAGAGGCGGTGGCCGTGTAGAACTTGCAGTTCGACAGGTCCTGCAGCTGCGCCGACGCGGGCGCCGCAGACAGCCAGTCGACAAGAATGCAGACGGTAAGAAGGAGCGAAAGACGGAACATGCAAGCCTGAAGCGCGGTTGCGGGCGGCGTGGCTATGGTGCCCGCAGAATACCACGCAGGGGACCTATCAAGAAGATGGAACCGGCAATCACGACCCGGCGGTGCACCTGCGCTGCGGCCCTGGCTGCGTCGGCAGGATCGGGAACGGCCGAGACGGACCACGATGCGCCCGGAACGGTCCGCGCCACGTCCGCCAGCGCCGCGGCCGGCAGCGCGCGGGGGCTCGCCGCCGTCGTGCAGACGATCGCCTCCGACACCGGCGCGAGCTCCGCAAGCATCGCCGCCACGTCCTTGTCTTTCATCGCGCCGAACACGAGCGCCGACCCGGTCCATCCTGCCTCGCGTAGATACCCGGCAAGCGCGCGTGCGCCCGCCGGATTGTGTGCCGCGTCCAGCAGGAATTCCGTCCCGTGGTACTCCAGGAGCTCCAGCCGCCCGGGCCACTGCACGTCGCGCAGCCCGGCATCGACGGCCGTATCCTCTATGCGAATCCCGAGCGCGTCGAGCTGCCGCATCAGGCACACGGCCACCGCGGCGTTCGCCCGCTGGTGCTCACCGGGCAGCGCAAGCCGGGCTGCCCGGCTCAGGGCCACGCCGGTGCCGCACTCGGACACGCGTACGAATCGTGCCGACTGCTCCTCGCAGACGCGGCGGATGACACGTTCGGCTTCCGCCGGCAGATTGCCGCAGACCACGGGAATGCCGCGTTTGATGACCCCCGCCTTCTCGAATGCAATCGACTCGAGCGTGCTGCCGAGTTGCGCCTGGTGATCGAAATCGATCGAGGTGATTGCCGCCGCCACCGGCTGCACGATGTTGGTGGCGTCGAGCCGGCCGCCGA
>JBOGIX010000061.1:0-5727 GCA_050744685.1 Vicinamibacterales bacterium
CGCCTGCACATCGTCTACACGCTGGAGGATCCGCTCGCCGCCGGGTGGACGGCCGAGATGAGTGCCGAGCGCCTGCCCGAGGTGCATCAAGCGATTGAACACGAGGCGCGCGAGCGGCTCTCGCGGATCGTGCCGCTCGACGAACAGGAGCGGCTCGGCGTGCAGCTCGCGATCCGGACGGGGCCGGCCGAGGAGGAAGTCGTACGTTACGCCGACGAGCACCCGATCGACCTCGCCATCGTCCAGGCGCGGCCGGGCGGAGAGCCCGGGCTGGCGCACGCGCTCATCGAGCGTGGCCGGTGCGCCGTGCTCGTGCTGCGGTGATCCCGAGCAACTTGCTGCTCGCAGCGTACGCCAGCGGCTGGTTTCCGATGGCGGACGACGAGGGGCAGCTCTCGTGGTATTCGCCGGATCCCCGCGGCATCATTCCGCTCGGGGCGTTCCATGCGCCAGCGCGGCTCGGCCGCGTGATCCGCCGCGGTCTGTTCCGCATCCAGATCGACACGGTGTTCGAGGACGTGATCCGCGCCTGCGCCGAGGCGGAGCGGGATCCGGTCGAGTCGGGCACCTGGATCAGCGAGGAGATCGTCGAGAGCTACTGCGCGCTGCACGATCTCGGTTACGCGCATTCGGTGGAAGCGTGGCAGGCCGACGCGCTCGTCGGCGGCCTCTACGGCGTGGCGCTCGGAGGAGCGTTCTTCGGCGAATCGATGTTCCATCACGTCACCGACGCGTCGAAAGTGGCGCTCGCCGCGCTCGTCGACCACCTCCGGTCGCGCGGCTTCCTGCTGCTCGACACGCAGTGGGTCACGCCGCACCTGGAGCAGTTCGGCGCCGTCGAGATTCCGCGGTCGGATTATCTGGAGCTGCTCGAACGGAGCCTCAAGGTGGAGACATCCTTCCCGTGAGTTCGTCAACTCCCAGGCTCCAACTCCCCACTCTCAAGACGCGAGGGCTCGGGAGGGCTGGGTGAAAGTCGGTCAACCACCCGCGTTGTAGCGACTCTCACCCGGATTGTTCGAGTGTTGCGCCTTGGGAATTGGGAGTTGGAGGTTGGGAGTTGAAGCACCAACCCCTAATGAACGGTGTAAGGCTCGCTGAGCGTGAACGGTGCGATCCTGGCGTCGAAGCGATCGCCGTCGGAGGCCACCATCTGATATGTGCCTTCCATGACACCGAACGCGGTCGTGAGCGGGCAACCCGAGGTGTACTCGAACGACTCGCCCGGCTGCAGCGTGGGCTGCTGGCCGACGACGCCGGGGCCGCGGACTTCCTCGACGTGGCCGGTGCCGTCGGTGATGATCCAATGGCGGGTGAGCAGCTGCACGGGAACGTCGCCTTCGTTGGCGATGGTTACCGTGTACAGGAAAAACCATTCGTTCTCGGCGGGCCGGGACTTTTCCCGGGCATATTCCGACCGGACGCGTACGCGAATGCCGCGGGTAACGGCTTCCGAGGAAAACATATTGAAAACATGATGGACGATCGCCCTCCGCACGGGCAAGTCCCGCCGGGCTCAGCCGGGCTCTGCGATAGCTGTGTGCACGTGCAGATCGTGACGAGCGCCCGCGGATCGCGGTTCTATCTGTGCCGCCTCTCGATCACGGATCCGCGGTTCCCGAAGTATCCGGCGCTGCCGGTGCTGGCGTGCGACGGGTATTCCCGGCGGCCGGAGGAGGCACCGTCCCGGCCATGAAGCTGCGTTACGATTGAGCATCGCATGTCCACGATTGGGCCCGCTCGACTCAAACCAGGCATCGGCGTCGACGCGTTGCCGGGCGGGGACCCCGAACGCGCCCCCGCCACGCCGGCTGGTGCGCGGGTGGTTCGCGGCAAAGCCCTGATCTTCTGGGACCCGATGAGCCTGCCCGGCACCCGCTTCGCGAAAAAGCGCGACGCGATCGATACCGACCAGATCACGCCGGCCGCCGACTGCGTGTCCGAAAGCCTCGAGACGCTCGACGAGCGGTGGAAGGCGGGCTCCTTCCGCTACCTGATGCCGGACTTCCGCGCCCGCGTCCACCGCGGCGAGACCTTCCTCATCGCCGGCGAGCGTTTTGCCATCGGGTCGTCGCGCGAGATGAGCCCGGCCGGGCTGAAAGGCGTCGCGGAGGAAGCCGGCCTGGAGCTCGTCGTCGTCTGCGGCGCGAACATGGGCGACATCTTCCGCAGGAACAGCTTCAATCTCGGCCTGCACGTGGTCCAGAGCCCCGAAGCGGTCGCCGACGCGCGCGACGGCGACACGTTCGGCTTCGACCCGCAGACGCGGCGGCTGACCAACGAAACGCAGGGCAAGTCTTACGATCCGGTGCCGCTGTCGCCCAAGGAAGAGGAGATTCGACAGAGCGGCGGCATCTTCGCCGTGGGCCGGCGCGAGCTGCGGAGCTCGGTGCGGACGCCGCCAACGATCGATTGGGCTCCGGCCGAGGAGGCGCAGCGGATGTCGGCGACCGAGCAGATTGTCTTCGCGCACCGCGTCGACAAGAGCCTCCAGCCGTCGGACTTGCGAGCTGGCACGACGCTGCGCGTCTACGCCGACCTGCTGCCGGCCTCCGACGGCACGGCGCCCTTTGCGATTCACACTTTCAACCAGATCACCGGCGGCGACACGCTGTATCCTCGCCAGGCGGCGATCGCCAACGATCATTTCGTGTTCACCGGCGTCGAGGCCGACGAGAAGCAGACGGCGATCGGCCGCGAGTTCGCGACGCTGCACGGCCTGCGCAAACCGTATTACGCGACGCCCGGCGACGGCATCTTCCACTTCTATTTCCCCGAGCAGGGGCTCGTCGTCCCCGGCCAGTTCATTCCCGGAGCCGACTCGCACAGCCGTGCCTACGGCGCGTACGGCGCCGTCGGCGTCGGTGTCGGATCGACCACGCTCGGGTTCGGGTGGTCGACCGGGTATGTGTATTTCACAATGGCGAAGCAGCGCCGCGTCGTGTTTCGCGGGCGGCTCCAGCCGTGGGTGGGCGGCAAGGACATCGTGCTGGAATTGCTGCGGCGGTGGGGCGCCGGCCAATCGCAAGGCATGTCCGTGGAGCTCGTCGACCGAGACCGGCAGCTGCCGATGGTCGCGCGCAACACCATCGCCAACATGATGGCCGAGGCTGAGGCGCTGAACGGCATCTTCGCGGCAGACGACATCACGCTGGCGTGGTACCGCAGCAAGGGCGTAAGCGATCTGCCGTATCCGCCGATCGCCGCTGGACCTGCGGCGAGCTACGAGATCGACGAGACCCTGGACCTCTCGGACGTTCATCCGATGATCGCAAAGCCGTTCAGCCCCGGGAACGCGCACCTGGCGGACGAGGTCGCGCGCGAGCGCATCACGTTCGACAAGGCACTCATCGGCTCGTGCACCAACGGCAGCTATGATGATCTGCTGCAGGCGGCGCTCGTCATGCGCGCGGCGCGCGCCTACGGATTGACCCGGGTGCAGCGCGAGCTGGCTGTGTTTCCCGGCTCCGGCGGTGTGGGCCGCCAGATCGAGCAGCCGGATCCCCGCCTGGGCGGCGAATCCGTTGCAGGCGTGTTTCGCTCGTGTGGCGGCGAGATTCGTCAGTCGTGGTGCGGTCCTTGCTTCGGCCAGGGACCCGATGCGCTCAAGCCGGGGCAGCGGGCGATCACGTCGTTCAACCGCAACTGGCAGAATCGCATGGGACTCGGCGGCGAGGGCTACCTGGCCAGCCCCGCGATCGTCGCTGCCTCGGCCCTCGTGGGCTACATGGCGCCGCCAGGGGAGCTCGGCGTGGAATGGAACGCGGAACTGTTTGGACTTTGATTTCACTCGGTACTCGGTACTCGGGGCTCGGTACTCGGGGGCTTGCGCTGACCCGATCAACTGAGGCTGGGCCGCAAGAGCAACAAGACTGCCGCAAAAGACCGCCGGCGAGGACAATTGAATGCCGCCGCAAGATGTACAAGATTGCTGTAAACAGGCCGCCCGCGAGGACAAATGACCGACCCGCAGATCTGGATTGCGTTTGCCACCCTCACGTTCCTCGAGATCGTGCTCGGTGTCGACAACATCATCTTCATCTCGATCCTGTCCGGGAAGCTGCCGCCCGAGCAGCAGCCGCGCGCACGCCGGCTCGGCCTGCTCGGCGCCATGGTCACCCGCATCCTCCTGCTGTTCTCTCTGGCGTGGATCATCCGCCTCACGGAACCGTGGTTCACCGTGCTCGGCCAGGAGATTTCCGGCCGCGATCTGATCCTGCTGCTCGGCGGCCTCTTCCTGATCGGGAAGAGCACCTACGAGATCCACGACAAGCTCGAAGGCGAGGAAGGCCACGCCTCGGCCAGGGTCCCCGCCTCGTTCGCCAGCGTGATCATCCAGATCATGCTGCTCGACATCGTCTTTTCGCTCGATTCGGTGATCACCGCGGTCGGGATGGTCGACGTGCTCTGGGTGATGATCGCCGCCGTGATGGTGGCCGTCGGCATCATGATGGCGTCCGCCGAGCCCATCAGCGACTTCGTGCACAAGCACCCGACGGTGAAGATACTGGCGCTCAGCTTCCTGCTGCTCATCGGCCTGTCGCTCATCATGGAAGGCTTCGACCAGCACATCCCGAAGGGCTACATCTACTTCGCGATGGGGTTCTCGGTGTTCGTCGAGATGATCAACCTGCGGCTGCGCAAGGTGCTCGAGCCCGTGCACCTGAAGGAACGCTACTCGGCGGACGAGGCACCGCCGGCGAAGGGGGCGGCGCCGGGAACATCGCGTTGACGCGCTACTTCACCGTGAACACGAGGTACTCGGCGCGGGTGAGGTCCTCGCCGCCGGGCGACAGCGTGTCGAGGTTCGCGACCGGCAGGATCGTCACCACGGCGACGCGGCGGCCGGGCAGGCGGCGACGCACGCGCTCCGCCGTGCCGAGGCCGAAGTCGCTGTGGAACGCGCCGTTGACGTGGACGATGACGCTGCGCGAATCCGTTCGCACCTCGACGGCGGCCGCGATCGATTCCGCCATCGTTTCGTCCTTTACGCACTGCGACCAGTAGTAGCGATCGGTGCGGTCGCTGTCGGGGCGCGCCTTGTCGCTGTCGGGCTCGTTCGTGCCGCCCGCCGCGTGATCGCCCATGGCTTTCGCAAATCGCTCGAAGTAGGCGTCGGGTGGACACAGGAGGTCCTTCGCGGCCATGGCGCGATCGTCCGGCTCGAGCCGCGCGAGCGCGTCCTTGCCGGACTTCGCCACCTCGGACGCGAAGCGGCGCGGCACGTTCGCGGCCACGACCGGCCAACCGTGCGCCTTCGCGAGCTCGATGATCGCGCGATAGTCGGTGGCATACCGCGGCCACGGCCGCGCCTCCGTCAGGAACTCCTTTTCTGCCAGCGCGCCTGCGAGATAGCGATCGAGCGCCGCCTGGACGTCCCGCTCGAACATCTCGAGCGACACGACCATCGGCACGCCGCGCCGGTGCATTCCCTCGAGCAGCGCCAGTTCCAGGCGGTGAGTATTGGGGTCGTCGTGCTGTTCGCCGACGAAGACGACGTCGGCGCCTGCGAGATCCGCGAGCATGACCTCGAAATCGACGAAGGCGTTGCGGCGCGTGTCGTAGACACGCTGAGGCACGTAGCTCGGCGTCGGCACCGCGGGCGTGACGGGACGCGCAGCCTCCGCCTGGCCGGACGTGACCTGGGGCGACGCGGAGCCCGGTCCTTCAGCGACCTGACCGCCGGCAACCGTCTGGCCGAGAGCGGTGGCGAACAGCACCGCCATC
>JBOGIX010000062.1:0-2091 GCA_050744685.1 Vicinamibacterales bacterium
GCTCTGCTCGCAGGTCTTCTGCAAGCGGGCGCTTGGAGAAGGACGTCAGGGCAGCATCGTGAACATCGGATCGATCCAGGCGGCCAAAGTGCTTCCGGGCCGCACCCATTACGCGCCGACGAAGCTCGGCCTCGAGGCACTCACGCGCAACATGTCCGCGGAGATGACGCCGCAGGGCATCCGCGTGAACTGCATTCATCCCGGCCTGATCGACACGCCCATGACCGAATGGGTGATGAAGAGTCCGGACATCCTGCCCGTCGTCCTCGCCCAGATTTCGATGGGCCGTGCCGGGCAGCCGCGCGAGATCGGCCACGTCGCCGCGTTCTTCGCCTCCGACGGGGCCAGCTACCTGACCGGCCAGTCGATCTTCGTGGACGGAGGGTGGCAGGGGAAGTGAACGAGTCGGGGCTCGCGGGTTCGGGGGCTCGGGGCTCGGGAGGCCGGAAGCAACTGGTAACTGAGAACCAGTAACCAGGAACTGGCGACCAGGAACTGGTGGCTGGAAACTGGCGACTGGAAACTGGAAACTGGTGACTGCGAACTGGAAACTGGAACTGGTTTATGATCGGCGGTTCCAGGGGTTCCACTGACAACCACGTTCGGCCGCTATCACGTCCTCGAAAAGGTCGGACAGGGTGGGATGGGTGTGGTCTACCGCGCCCACGACACGCTGCTCGAACGCGTCGTTGCGCTCAAGGTGATTGCCGCCTCGATCAACGACAACCCCGAGCTGCGCGAGCGGTTCTTCCGCGAGGCGCGTGCTGCCGGCCAGCTGTCGCACCGCCACATCATCACCATTCACGACCTCGGCGAGCACGAGGGACAGCCGTACCTGGCGATGGAGTACCTCACCGGCGAGGACCTGCAGCGCCGGTTGGCCAGGCCCGAGGCGATGAGCCTGCTCCGCAAGCTGGAGATCGCCGCCGAGATCTGTGACGGACTTTCGTACGCCCATCGCCGCGGCGTGATCCACCGCGACATCAAGCCGGCGAACATCTTCATCACCGACGACGGGATCGTCAAGATTCTCGATTTCGGGCTGGCGCGCATGGTCGCCTCGGAAGTGACTGCCAGCAACATGATGCTCGGCACGCTCAACTACATGGCGCCCGAGCAGGTGCGCGGCGAACGCACCGATCACCGGGCCGACATCTTCTCGTTCGGCGTCGTGTTCTACGAGATCCTCAGCGGCCGCAAGGCGTTCCAGGGCGATTCCTACGCCACGACCCTGTACAAGATCCTGCAGGAAGTTCCCGACCCGCTCCTCAGCATCGATGCGACGCTTCCGTCGGAGGTCGTGCGGATCGTCGAGAAGTCATTGGCCAAGCCGCGCGACGAGCGCTATCAGGATCTGACCGACCTGGCACGCGATCTGGCGCTCGTGCGACAGCACCTGTCCACACACGACGCCGCAACGATCGCCGCGCACGCGGGCTCGGCGGCTCGCGAGCCGTCGGATCTGGCGCACGGCAGCGAGATCACAACCGGAACGATGGCCATCGAGAGGCGGCCCGCCACCACGCCGCCGCAACCGCGTCAGACGACGGACGCGCGCGGCGGACGTATGCGGCTGGTGGCGATCGGCGTGCTGGTGATTGCCGCGGCGACGGCAACATGGCTGACGTTCTCTCGAAGGGGAAACGACGATCGTCCCGCGCCGCCGATGTCCACCGCGGAGACGTCTCCTCCGGCCGCGGAGCCTGCCGCGCCAGCACCGGCGCCTGGACCGCCCCCCGTCGAAGCGACACCCTCCAAGAGCGCGGAAGAGATCAGGCGGAACGCCGCCGAGGCACGCGACTACATGAACCGCGTGAAAGCTTCAGCGCGCGCCGCAGGCACGGCAGCGCAACGGTCGGCGTCGTTTCGCGAGGCTGCGGCCGCCGAGCGCGCCGCGATCCGCTTGTTCGATGCTGGCCGGCTCGCCGAGGCCACGCCGCGGTTCTACGAAGCGGCAGGGCTCTATCGCAGCGCCGAAGTAGCGGCGACGATTGCCTCCTCGGAGCCGCAGACGCCGCGCTCCCCTCCACCGGCATCGAAGAGCGCCGAGCCGGCTCCAGCGCCAGCGCCAACTCCGCCGCCGCCGCAGGT
>JBOGIX010000063.1:0-1686 GCA_050744685.1 Vicinamibacterales bacterium
GTTCGGCCACGAGCATGGCGACGGCCCCGACGGCCAGCGCCCCGGCCGCGACCGCCGGCTGGCGAAGCGCCGTTTCCACGCTGTCGGTCATCAGCACGCCGACCACGACAATCGGCAGGGTGCCGACGACGATCATCTGCGCCAGACGTCCCGGAGCCGAGGGCGCCTTCGACAAGGCCTGCGGTGCGGCCCGCAGCATCGCCATGACGTCGGCGTGGAAGAACGTCACAATCGCCGCGAGCGTGCCGATGTGCAGCGCCACGTCGAAAGCCAGGCCCAGCTCCGGCGGCGCTTCCCAGCCGAAGAACGCCCGCGCGAGGATCAGGTGCGCCGAGCTCGAGATCGGCAGGAACTCGGTGATGCCCTGGATGATCCCGAGAAGGACCGCAGCGGGAAGATTCACCGGCGGCGGCGATCAGGACACGCGCCGGCGTCCCGGCTTGCGGCTCGCGGGGGCCGTCGTCGGCGCCGCCGTCGGCGCGGCCTGTCCCTTCACGGGCTTGCGTCCCTGCAGCATGATCGCGATCGCCGAGGCGATGAAGATCGTCGAGTAGGTGCCGCTGATGATGCCCACGAGCATCGTGAACGCGAAGCCTTCGAGCACCTCGCCGCCGAACAGGTACAACGCAACCACGCTCAGCAGCGTCGTCCCCGCAGTGATCACCGTGCGGCTCAACGTCTGGTTGACCGCGGTGTTGACGATGTGGCTCAGATTGTCGCGGCGCATGCCCCGCATGTTCTCGCGCACGCGATCGAAGATGACGATCGTGTCGTTCACGGAATACCCGGTGATCGTCAGCAGCCCGGCGATGACGTTGAGCGTCAGGTCGTACTTGAAGAAGGCGAGAAATGCCATGCAGACGAAGAGATCGTGCAGGGTCGCGGCCACGGCGCCGATGGCGAAGCTCAGTTGGAACCTGAGGGCGATGTAGATGAGGATGCCCGCGAGCGCCAGCACCGTCGCCAGGATTCCCTGGCGGCGCAGCTGCTCGCCGACCACCGGTCCGACGATCTCCGTGCCCAGCGGCGGATCCGAGAACTTCCCGAGGTTGCCCTTGCGGAGCGCAGCCATCACGGCATCCGCCTCGCGACTCAGGTCGCCGCCTGCTTCCGCCCCCGTGCGGGGCACGCGAATCATCACTTCGTTGTTCGCCGGCGGACCGTAGTACTGGACCACCGCCTCGCCGCCGCTAGGCATCGACGCGGACAGCGCGCCGCGCACGCGTTCGAGCTCCGTGGGCTGCTCGAACTTCACGATGACGATCGTGCCCCCCTCGAAGTCCACCCCTTTCTGCAGGCCGTTCTTCCAGATGACCGCGGCCCCCGTGAGGATGACGACGAGCGACAGGATGATCGCGTGCCAGCGCCAGCGGACGAAGTCGTAGTTGGTGTTTGAGAAGAATTGCATGATGACCTAGATACTGAGAGAGGCGTGAGGCGCCGCCTTGCGCTGTAAGGCGACCTCGAACATCGTTTTCGACACGAACGTCGACGTGAACAGGTTCGTCAGCAGGCCGATCGTGAGCGTGGTGGCGAAGCCGCGGATTGGGCCGGTGCCGAACTGGAAGAGGAACGCGGCGGCGATGAGCGCGGTGATGTGGGTGTCGAGCAGCGTCAGGAACACGCGCGAGAAGCTGGCGTTCACGGCGGCGCGGGCCCCGCGCGCGGCGGCGAGCTCCTCCTTGA
>JBOGIX010000064.1:0-3194 GCA_050744685.1 Vicinamibacterales bacterium
GCCAACGCCATGGCCGCGTACGCGGCGGCTGCAGGGCTCGTGGCCAGGGTGTTCATGCCGAAGGACGTCAAGGTGCCGTTCATCCGCGAGTGCGAGTTGTACGGCGCAGAGGTGACGCTCGTCGATGGCCTGATCACCGATGCGGGCCGTGCCGCGGCCGAGCAGGGCAAGCCCCTCGGGTGGTACGACGTGTCGACGCTCAAGGAGCCGTACCGCATCGAGGGCAAGAAGACGATGGCCTACGAGGTCGGCGAGCAGCTGGAGTGGGAGTTCCCCGACTGGATCATCTATCCGACCGGGGGCGGCACCGGCATGGTGGGCATGTGGAAGGCGTTCGAGGAGCTGGAGGCGATCGGCTGGAAAGCGCGGCCGCGGCGGCCGAAGATGGTGTCCGTGCAGGCCGAGCACTGCGCGCCGATCGTGCGCGCGTTCGAGGAGGGCGCGGAGCGGTCCGCGATGTGGGAGCACGCCCGGACGATTGCCGATGGCTTGCGCGTGCCGAAGGCGATCGGCGATTTCCTGGTCCTTCGGGCCATCCGCGAAAGCGGCGGCACGGCGGTGGCGGTGACCGATGCGGAGATGGTCGCCGCGATGCGCGAGCTGGGTGCGCGGGAAGGGATCAGCGCTGCACCTGAAGGGGGCGCGGCGCTGCAGGCGGTCAGGATGCTCGTGGCGGACGGCCGGATCGATCGGAACGATACGGTCGTCCTGTTCAATACCGGCGGCGCGCTGAAGTATCTCGACGTGATCGGCTGAATCAGATCTGTCGGGTCAGAGTTTCCAGTTTCCAGTCGCCGGTGTCCAGTCTTTCTTGACTGGTCACCAGTAGGGATCGACGGGTTACCGGAAACTGGCAACTGGAAACTGATAATCAGTCGCCGAGCGAGATGTGCATCGCGCGCGCTGCGCGGATCACGTCGAAGTCCAGCGGCACCGTGCGTGTCTTCCCCACGATCCGCTCCAGCGGCACGTCCTCGATGTGCGGCGGGTGAAACGCCACCATCGTCCCGAACTTGCGGCGGAGGATCAGCTCGACGGCGTGCGCGCCGAATCGGGTGGCCAGCATGCGATCGAAGCTCGTGGGCGTGCCGCCCCGCTGCAGGTGCCCCAGGACGACGTAACGCGTCTCCTTGCCGGTCAGCTGCTCCAGATCGGCCGCCACCCGCGCGCCGATGCCGCCCAGCCGCTCGGCATATCCACGGCGGCGTTCCTGGATGAGCGAGGTGGAGCCGCCGACAGGCTTGGCCCCTTCGGCGACGACGACGATGCTGAACCGTGCGCCGAGCGCGTCGCGCTGACGGATTCGTGCGGCGACGCTCTCGAGGTTGAAAGGGATCTCGGGTATCAGGATCGCGTCCGCCCCACCCGCCATGCCGGCGTAGAGCGCAATCCAGCCTGCGTGCCGTCCCATCACCTCGACCACGATCACGCGCCGGTGCGCCTCCGCCGTCGTATGGAGCCGGTCGACCGCATCGGTGGCGAAGCTCACTGCCGTATCGAACCCGAACGTGTTCGTGGTTTCGACGATGTCGTTGTCGATTGTCTTCGGGACGCCGACGAGCGGGAGGCCGCGCTTGTAGAACTCGTACGCGATCGACAGTGTGCCGTCGCCACCGATGACGACGAGCGAATCGAAGCCGAGCTTGTGGAATACCTCGACGCAGCGTTCGGAATAGTCACGCATGCCCTGCGAGGTCTGGATTGGAGCGGCGAACGGGTTGCCGCGGTTGACCGTGCCGAGAATCGTGCCGCCGACGCGAAGGATGCCAGTGACGTCGTGCGGCGTCAGCGGCCGCCATCTGTTCTCCTCGAGCAGACCGTCGAAGCCGTCTTCAATGCCGATCGTCTCATAGTTGCTGTTGGCGGCAGACTTGACCACCGCCCGTATGACGGCGTTCAAGCCTGGCGCATCGCCGCCGCCGGTCATGACGCCGATGCGAGGCCGTCGAGGCGAGGACACTCGGGAATCGGGCATCCGGCGAGTATAGCAGCGCAATGTCTTGCGACGGCCCGAGCGCTGCAAGTACACTGTTGAGATCGCATGGACGTACTCGTCGACCTCTTTCTACATTTCGACAAACACCTCGCCGAATTCGTCGCCAGCTACGGCATCTGGGTCTACGGCTTTCTCTTCGCGATCATCTTCGCGGAGACCGGGCTCGTGGTCACGCCCTTCCTGCCCGGCGATTCGCTGCTCTTTGCCGCCGGTGCGCTCGCGGCCTCAGGCCTGCTGAACGTGTGGCTGTTGCTGGCTCTCCTCGTCGTAGCGGCGGTGCTCGGCGATGCGGTGAACTATGCCGCAGGCAATGCCGTCGGCCCGCGCGTGTTCACGTCAATCGACCGCACGAGCTTCTGGCAGCGGATGCTCAACAAGGATCATCTCGATCGAGCGCACGCCTTCTTCGAGAAGTACGGCGGCAAGGCCATCGTCCTCGGCCGCTTCGTTCCGATCGTCCGCACGTTCGTGCCGTTTGTCGCGGGCGCCGGCACGATGACTTACGGCACGTTCGCGTTCTACAACGTCACGGGCGCGATCGTCTGGGTGGGGATCTGCACGCTGGCCGGCTACGCCTTCGGCAACGTGCCCGTCATCCGCGACAATTTCTCGCTCGTGGCGATCGGGATCGTGCTGGTGTCGGTGATTCCGATCGTCGTGGAGTTCGTGAAGCACCGAAAGCACTGACGGGCGAGTCACCGTTCAGGCCAGGTTGCGACCGCCGCAGGTCGGACAGCCTCTCTGCCGATCACAACGCTGAACGCCTTCCGGAACCCGCAACGCTACGCTCGCATTTGCAGGCGGACGGCGGTCCCGCGGTCAAGCTGAGACCTCGTTCCACCGCCGCCGTGATCCGCGCAGCGGCCGACCTGGAACCAAACGCAATCTCGCGGGTCGCGTCACAAGGCGGCACCTTCACCTGTGGCTCCAGTTCTGACCCCTTGCCACTCGACACAGCGATCCTGCACGACGCGCCCGGAAACGAAGAATGGCAAAGTGAGGAGCATCCCTATCGCGGGCACAATCGCGGCCCTGTTGGCCTCCAGGTCGCGAATTCAGCCATGGGTGTTCACGAACACGAAGACTGAGAGGCCGTACACAACGATTCGGAAGGTGTTCGACCGCGCTTCGGCGGGCGAAGATCACAACCGATGCCGTACAAAGAAAAAAGCCGTCCGAAGACGACTTTTTCTGAGCA
>JBOGIX010000065.1:0-9358 GCA_050744685.1 Vicinamibacterales bacterium
GCCCGGCTCGTCCTCGCCCGCCACGCCGATGGCGATCGCCGTGCCGCCGAGGGCGGCCACGTTGTTGGCGGCGTTGCCGGCGCCGCCGGGCACGATTTCCGTCGAGTCGTACTCGAGGATGAGCACCGGGGCCTCGCGCGAGACGCGCGAGATCTGCCCGTAGATGAACTCGTCGGCCAGCAGATCGCCGAACACCGCGACGCGGATGCCGGCGAACTCGTCGACGAGGGCTGCGAGACGATGCTGCGCGCTTCGCAACGACATCACGCGTGGCGCAGGATCCAGGCGGCGGCCGAGATCAGGTCGTCGGCGACTGTCAGCGGCTGTGCCGGACTCCGCGGGTTCAGCTCGCTCGATCGTCCGTATCCGGTGCGCACCAGAATCCCCCTCGCGCCCGCGGCCGCGCCCGCCTGCACGTCCGTCCACTTGTCGCCGATGGCGAACGACCGTGAGAGATCGAGATCGAGATCGGCGGCGGCGCGGCGGAGCATGCCCGGGCCCGGCTTGCGGCAGTCGCAGACGCGCCGGTATCGCTCGATCTCCGCCAGCGGATGGTGCGGGCAGTAATAGAACCTGTCGACGCGCCCGCCACCCTCGGCGACGCGCCGATCGACCACCTCGTGCGCGCGCAGGACGAACTCTTCCTCGTACATGCCCCTGCCCACTCCCGACTGGTTGGTGATCACGACCACGGCGAAGCCGCCGCGATTGAGCAGGCGGATGGCATCGATGGTAAAGGGAAAGAAGACGAGGCGTTCGAGGCGATCGAGATACCCGGCCTCTTCGAGCATCGTGCCGTCGCGATCGAGAAAAACCGCGGGCGTCATGCGATCGGCCCCGGCGCATGATCGTCGAGGCGGCGGCTCACCGCCTCGAACACGGCGTCGACGGTGATGCCGCGCATGCAGCGGTGATCGATCGGACAGTCCCTGAGCATGCAGGGGCGGCAGAACACCTGATGAATGATCACGTCGTGGTCACCGAGAGGCGCCGTCACTCGTTCGTCGGTAGGTCCGAAAATGGCCGTCACGGGCACACCGGTGGCGGCCGCCAGATGCATCGCGCCCGAGTCGTTCGAGACGAACGCCTTGCACGCGGCCAGCACCCCGGCGAAGAGCCGCAGATCCGTGCGTCCGATCAGGTTCAGCACGCGTGCGCCGGCCGGCAGAGACGATTCTATCTCACGGCCCGCGCCGCGATCGCCGACCGCGCCGACGAGCACGCAGGTGGCGCCGCGCGCGCCCAGCCGGGCGACGAGCTCCGACACCCGCGACGGCGGCCAGCGCTTCGCATGTCCGTAGGCCGCCCCTGGCGCAATCCCGACGAGCGTCGCCGACGGGTCGACGCCCAGTCCCTGAATGAGCTCCCGTACACGCGCACGGGTCGAGGGCGTGATGTCTATCCGAGGCAGGCCAGCGGCTGCGGCAAAGCCGAGGGCGGTCACCAGGTGCAAGTAGTACGCGGACTGGTGCATCCGTCCGCCGGGCCGCGGGATGCCGCGCGTCAACAGCAACGATCGCCCGTGCGCCTTGTAGCCCCAGCGCTCGCGCACGCCGGCCTGCCGTGCCACCCACGCGGTGCGAAACGAGTTCGGCAGCAGCACCGCCACGTCGACGCGTGCGCCGCGGAGCGCCTCGGCTTCGGCGGGTCTGGCGACGGTGAGGATCTCGTCGGGCGCCACCGCCGTGTGCTCATGGAACAGCGGCGCGATCGACGGAATCGCCGCGAGCACGAGCGTCCGATCGCTGAACGCCGCGCGCAGCGCCGCCATCGCGGGAAGAGCCATGACGGCGTCGCCGAGCCAGTTGGGCGCACGGATCAGGACGCGCGTTGGATCAGGGGGCAAGGGAACGCTCGCATTCGAGAGTCGCAGGACGACAACTCCCAACGCCCCCGCCTTCGCGCGCCATGGCAACAGCGCGCGCTTCGGCGATGTTGGGAGTTGTCACTGCCCTTCCTCCGCACTGGCCGCCGGGAACATGCCCTTCACCGGCGTGCTCCCTTCGACATCGCGCCAGCGGCGGTGCATCCACAGCCACAGGTCCGGATAGCGCCGCACGTACATCTCCAGCACGTCGGTGCAGCGCTGGGTGAAGACGCGGATGGCGTCTGGATCGTCAGCCGCAGGCGGCGCAACGGCATGCTCGTAGACCATGCGGAACCGTCCGCCCGGTTGCGGCAGGGCGAACACCGGGACAACGGGGGCGCCGGTGCGCAGGGCCAGCGACGCCAGCGCCGAGGTCGTGGCCGCCGGCCGGTTGAAGAAGTCCACGTAGACGGCGTCTGCCGTCGCGATGTGCTGATCGATCAGAAATGCCACGGCCTGGTTGTCGGCGAGCGCGCGCAGCACGCGCCGGATCGCGCCGCGCCGGTAGATGACGCTGTTGCCGGTCTTGCGGCGCACCGACTCGAGCAGATCGTGCAGCAGCGGATTGTCGAGCGGCCGTGCGAGGACGGCCATCGGCTTGATCTCGAGCGCGTGCACGAGCGCGTTGATCTCCCAGAAACCGAAATGCCCGGTGAAGAGCAGCACGCCGCGCCCGCCGGCGTGTGCCGCCAGCACGTGGTCCTCCCCCTCGAATTCGACTCGCGCCAGCATCTCTCCGGGCCGCATCGTGCTGAACTTGAGCAGCACGGTCAGCAGCCGCCCGAAGTGCGAGAACATCCCGCGCGCGATCGCGCGGCACTCGCCTTCCGATCGCAGCGGAAATGCCGCCTGCAGGTTCTTGATCGCGAGGCGCCGGTGCGGCCGATCGCACACGTAGAACGTCGTGCCGAGCAGGGTGCCGGCAGCGAGCACGACCTGCATCGGCACGAACCGCACGACCTGGATGATCGCGGCCACCGCCCCGTATTCGATCCGGTGGCGCAGCGAACGGCGCTCAGCCACGTATGTCTCCGCGCACCGCGGCCACTTCCATCGCCAGCCAGTCCCTGAACCGATCGATCGGATCCGGCTCGAGCACGAGTGGCACCTGCTGCACGGGAACCGCGAAAGGACGGAACGGCAGCAGGCGCACGTAATCCTTTTCCGTCGTCATGATCCGCACCGCGTCGTGGCCGCGTGCCGCCGCCGTCATCCGGTCGACGTCCCGCGCGGTATAGCGATGATGATCGGGAAACGTGAGCGCCTCGGCGATATGCCAGCCGGCGGCCCGCAGGTCGTCGAAGAAACGCGCCGGCGCGGCGATTCCGGCAACAGCGATGATCGCCCCCGCCTCGTCCGGCGCGCGCAGGGGTGTCCGGCGGCGCAAGCGGTAAACGGGCAGGTCGAGACCGCCCGTATCCACCGCCACATCCTCGTCCGCGGTGAGGATGGCATCGGCGGCAACGATCGCATCGAGCGGTTCGCGCAATCGTCCTGCCGGAAGCGTCACCGGGTTCCGCACGTCGTCGCCGCCCACGATCAACAGATCGATGTCCCGCTCGAGCTGGAGGTGCTGAAAGCCGTCGTCCAGGATGTGCACCGTTGCCGAGAGGTGGTGTTCCGCGAAACGACCGGAGAGATAGCGATCGGGGCAGGTCAGCACGCACACCCCCGGCAGCTGCCGCGCGAGCATCAGTGGTTCGTCGCCGGATCGAGCCAGGTCGGCGCGGATGCCGTCTCGATCGCGCACGACGACGACGCCCTCCTCCTGGCGTGCGCGCCCGTAGCCGCGGCTGAGAATGGCAGGCCGTTCCCCTCCGTCGCGCAGTAGACGGGCCACGGTCGCCGCGAGCGGTGTCTTTCCACGGCCGCCGACCGCGAGGTTGCCGATGCTGATGACGGGATGCCGCAGGCGGCGTCGGAGGTCGGGGCGCGCCGCGTAGTGCTCGCGGCGCCGCCGCGCCGCAGCCGCGTAGAGTGTGCTCAACACATGAGCTGGATCCGGGGGGCTTCGCCCCGCCGGCCCCCCCATCGCCGACCGTTCTGCGGCCCCGTAGACGAATCCGAAGTTCTCGCGAGGCTCCGGCTCGCTAGGTCGCATTGTTCTTGTAACGCCGCGCTGACGCGCGGACGGCCTTGACTGGAAACTTGACTCAAAAACTCAGAATCGAGTCGGTCAAGGCCTCTCGTTGCGACCTGCATAACGATCACAGCGCGCGGAACGGCAGCACGGTGCCGGACGTTCCCGTCGGCAGCAGCTGCGCGATCACCGCGAGGCTCTTCGTCCGTGCGCCCTTGTTGGCTTCGACGAGCGCGCGCGCGGCGGCGCCGAGGCTGGCGCGCTGCACCGGGTCTGACAGGAGCTCGACGATGCGGCTCTCGAGCTCGAGATCGGACTGCACCTGGACGGCGCCGCGGTTGTCGATGAACGTGCGCGCGATCTCGGCGAAGTTCTGCATGTATGGCCCGAAGACGATCGGCTTGCCAAACACCGCGGGCTCGAGGATGTTGTGGCCGCCGGCGTCGACGAGGCTGCCGCCGACGAACACTGCGGTCGCCACCTGATACAGCTGCGCCAGCTCGCCGATCGTGTCGAGAACGACGACATCGACGCGCGGTTCGGAGTCGACCGGCAGTTCCGATCGCCGCGTGACCCGCCACCCGGCACGGCGCGCCAGCTTGTCCACCTCTTCGAAGCGCTCAGGCTTGCGCGGGGCGATGATGAGCAGCGCGTTGCCCCAGTTGGCGCGCACGCGGCGGAACGCTTCGAGCACCGGCTCCTCCTCGCCCTTGAGCGTCGACGCGGCGATGACGACAGGACGGCCGGGGCTCATGCGGAAATAGCGCAGGACGCGATTGCGGCCGCGATCCACCGCCGTCGCGCCAGGCACCTCCAGCGAGTCGAACTTGAGCGAGCCCGTGACGGTGACGCGTTCGCGGTCGGCGCCCATCTCGATGATGCGGCGCGCGGACTCTTCGCTCTGCATGCAGAAGCGATCGACGTCGGCGAGCACACGCCTGAAGAACGCGCGCGCCAGGCGGTAGCGGGGGTACGACCGCGTCGAGATGCGGCCGTTCACCAGCACCGTCTTCACGCCGCCGCGGCGGCAGGCGCGCAGCAGGTTCGGCCAGATCTCGGTCTCCATCATGATGAAGAGCCGCGGCTTCACCAGCTGCATCGTCCGCTTGACGATGGGTGGGAGATCGAAGGGGAAGTAGAACACCTCGTCCACGTACTGCAGGTTCGAGCGCGCCACCTGCTGCCCCGTCATCGTCGTCGTCGAGAGGAAGATGCGCAGGCGCGGATAGCGCTCGCGGAGCTGCGGCAGCAGCGCCCGCGCAGTCAGCACTTCCCCCACCGACACCGCGTGCACCCAGATGGACCCGTCCCCGTCGAAGTTGAAAGACAATGGGAGGAAGCCGAGCCGCTGGGGGAAGTTACCGACGTACTTGCGATAACGGATCGCCTGGTAGACGAAGTAAGGCGACATGATCAGGAAGAACAGCACGATCAGGACGCTGTAGATCGCGTACATGGGACCCTTCACTGTATCCGATTTTCTCCTCTATGGGCTCCGGCCTGAACCCCGCCCGGGATGACAGTGCCGGTTGGCGGAAGGTCAGACCCGCGCCGCACACTTCCGGCTGAAGCCGGAAGCCACGAGTCCGGCCGATGCCCGAAGCGACGAGCAATTTGTTCACACAAGGCTTGTGGCTTCCGCCTTGAGAACGTGTGAATAGATGGGTGGCTTCCGGCTTTAGCCGGAAGGATTTGCTGAAGATCTTCCGCCTGAAGGCGGAAGCCACCCGCTCAGCGGGCGATTTGTTCACACGCTCTTGAGGCGGAAGATCGCCCTCGCGCGCAACTCTTCCGGTTGAAGCCGAAGTCACAAGAGTCACACGACCGTCGCGCCGGAGCGTTTGACCCAAGCGCGAGCGGTTCACTAAAATCAGGGGTTTACGGTTGGAGGATTTCAGATGGCCATCAAAGTCGGGATCAACGGGTTCGGCCGCATCGGCCGAAACATCATGCGCGCCGCCATGGGAGACAGCGGCATCGACATCGTTGCCGTGAACGATCTCACCAATGCAAACACGCTGGCGCACCTGCTGAAGTACGACTCGATCCTCGGCAATTTGAAGGCCGACATCAAGGCGTCGGGCGACAAGATCACCGTCAACAAGGACGAGTTCCAGGTGCTCTCGATCAAGGACCCGGCGCAGCTGCCCTGGAAGGACCTGGGCGTGGACGTGGTGTTCGAATCCACCGGCATCTTCACGGATCGCGACGGCGCCGCCAAGCACGTGACCGCCGGTGCGAAGAAGGTGGTCATCACGGCGCCCGCGAAGAAGCCGGACATCACCATGGTGCTCGGCGTCAACGACAGCACCTACGATCCGGCCAAGCACCAGATCATCTCCAACGCCTCGTGCACGACGAACTGCCTGGCGCCGATTGCCAAGGTGCTGCACGAGCGCTTCGGCATTCGCAAGGGCTGGATGACGACCGTGCACTCGTACACCAATGACCAGCAGCTGCTCGACCTGCCGCACAAGGACCTGCGGCGCGCGCGCGCGGCAGCGCTGTCGATCATCCCGACGACGACGGGCGCGGCGCTGGCGGTGGGCGAGGTGCTGCCCGAGTTGAAGGGGAAGCTCGATGGCATCGCCATGCGGGTGCCCACGCCCAACGTGTCGGTGGTGGACCTGGCGGCGATCGTCGACACGAAGACGTCGAAGGAAGAAGTGAACGCGGCGTTCAAGGAGGCGTCGCAGGGCACGCTTCAGGGCATCCTCGAGTATGTCGAAGCGCCGCTCGTGTCGATCGACTTCCGCGGCAACGATCGTTCGTCGATCCTGGATGCGCCCTACACGTCCGTGATGGATGGCGACTTCGTCAAGGTGCTCGCCTGGTACGACAACGAGTGGGGCTACTCCAACCGCTGCGTGGACCTGCTGCGTTTCATCGAGAAGAAGGGACTGTAAGGCGTGGCATCACGGAGGCTGGAGGATCTCGAGGTCAAGGGACGCCGGGTGTTCGTGCGCGTCGACTTCAACGTGCCGATCAAGAACGGCGCGATCACGGACGACACGCGCATCCGCGCGTCGCTGCCCACCATCAAGTACTTGATCGACAAGGGGGCGACCGTCATCCTCGCCTCGCACCTCGGCCGGCCGAAGGGGAAACCGAACCCGGAGTTCTCGCTGCGGCCGGTGGCGGAACGGCTGGCGCAGCTCCTCGGGCGGCCGGTGACGTTCGCCGACGACTGCGTCGGCGAGAAGGCACGGCAGGCGGTCGAGAAGGCGGGCGCCGGCAGCGTGGTGCTGCTCGAGAACCTCCGGTTCCATGCGGAAGAGGAGAAGAACGACCTGGCGTTCGCGAAACAGCTCGCGCAGCTGGCGGACGTCTACGTGAACGATGCGTTTGGATCGGCGCACCGCGCGCACGCCTCGACCGAGGGCATCGTGCGCGAGGTGAAGGAGTCGGCGGCGGGTTTGCTCATGGGCAAGGAGGTCGAGTATCTCGGCCGCGTGCTCGAGAGTCCCGACCGGCCGTTCGTGGCGGTGCTCGGCGGCGCGAAGGTCTCGGACAAGCTCGAAGTCATCGAGAACCTGATCTCGAAGGTGGACGCGCTGCTCATCGGCGGCGCCATGGCCTACACGTTCCTGAAGGCGCGGGGTGTGGAGGTCGGCAAGTCGCTCGTCGAAGCGGAGCTGCTCGACACGGCGCGTGACGTCGAACGCCGGGCGAAGGAACGGGGGCTGCGCCTGGAGCTGCCCGTGGATCATGTGGTGGCGCCCAAGCTCGAGCAGGGGGCGCCCGCGGAGATGCTGGACGTCAACGATTCATCGATCGGCGATCGGATGGGTCTCGATATCGGCCCGAGGACGATCGAGACCTACCGCTCGGTGATCGCCGGCGCGAAGACGGTCATCTGGAACGGCCCGATGGGCGTGTTCGAGATCGACGCGTTCGCGCGAGGCACGATCGAGGTGGCCCACGCGGTCGCGGCCGTGAAGGGCACAACCGTCATCGGCGGCGGCGATTCGATCGCCGCGGTGGCCAAGGCGGGCGTGACCGACAAGATCACGCACATCTCGACCGGCGGCGGCGCGTCGCTGGAGTTCCTGGGCGGCCAGACGCTGCCGGGTGTGGCTGCGCTCCAACGATAGCGCTTCGCTCGGTTCGCTGTTCGCTGTTCGCTGTTGCTGCTCGTCGCTGTCGCACGAGGAGCTGACCTCGGCTCGTTTGGCTGTCGCTGAGCCGTGAACCGCACACCCGAACCTTTGAGCTGTGAACCCGAACGCTAAACTCTGAACCCGAAACGTTGCACCTTGCACCCTGAACCCTGAACCAATGAGAACGCCATTCATCGCCGCCAACTGGAAGATGTTCAAGACCGTGCTGGAGGCCGTCTCCTTCGTCAAGGAGTTCCGCCCGATGGTCAAGGACATGGCCGACGTCGAGATCGTTGTCGCGCCGCCGTTCACCGCGCTCCATGCGGTGGCCGAAGCGGCGCGGAGCTCGAACATCGGCGTCGCCGGCCAGGACCTGCACTGGGAGCGCGAGGGGGCGTTCACGGGCGAGGTGAGTGCGGGGATGCTGCATGAGGCAGGCGCCGAGTACGCCATCATCGGGCACTCGGAACGCCGACGCCTCTTTCACGAGACCGACCAGAGCGTGAACCACAAGCTCGTCGCCGCGCTCGGCGCGAAGCTGACGCCGATCGTCTGCATCGGCGAGACGCTCGAGGAGCGCGAGGCCAACCAGACGCTCGAGGTGCTCGACCGGCAGATCAAGCAGGGCCTGGACGCGCTGACCGGAGAACAGGTGGCCTCGCTCGTCCTTGCCTACGAACCGGTCTGGGCGATTGGCACCGGGCGGAACGCGACACCGGAGCAGGCGGGCGAGGCGCACGCGCACATCAGGACGCGGCTGCGCCAATGGTTCGGAGCGCAGGCGGCCGATCACTGCCACGTCATCTACGGCGGCAGCGTCAAGCCCGACAACATCCACGCGCTCATCGTCCATCCGGATGTGGATGGGGCGTTGGTGGGCGGCGCCAGCCTGGACGTCAAGGGGTTCTACGAAATTGTGACGCGGAGCCGCCAAACCGCGGTCTAACTCGCTGCTCGAGGCTCGGTACTCGGCTCGGTACTCGGGGCTCGGTACTGGGGCTCCGGGCTCGGGCTCGGGAATCAGGGCTTGCGCGCCGTAGCGACCGCAGTTCAGCGCGAAGGCGGGGCGCGAGGCGTTGGATCGTGCCGTCACGCGGTGATAGAATAGGACGTTATGCTCTACTACTTGCTCGCGGCCGTCTATGTCCTCGCGTGCCTCCTGCTGACCCTCGTCGTGCTGCTGCAGCAGGGCAAGGGAGGCGACATCGCGAGCGCGTTCGGCGGCGGCGGTAGCCAGACGGCGTTCGGCGCCCGTGCGGGCGCCACCGTCCTCACGAAAGCCACCGCGGTCCTCGGCGTGCTGTTCATGGT
>JBOGIX010000066.1:0-11213 GCA_050744685.1 Vicinamibacterales bacterium
CCCGAGGGGGCCGCTCACGAGCGTCCGTCCGCGCCAGCGTTCCCAGCCGAGCGCCTCGTAGAATCGATGACTGCCTGTCGAGAGCGCACCGAGCGGATAGCGCTGCCGAATCAGCTCGCCGATGCACCTCATGACGGTCGTACCGTGACCCTGGCGCCGGTGCGCGAGCGCGGTAGCCACGGCCTCGACGTATGCGGCGCGTACGGTCTGGCCCGAACAGACGAGAGTGCGCTCGACGATCGACCCGTGACTGATCAGGCCCGACGAATCTTCCAGCCAGACGTGCACGCCGTCGGTCGCGTGGTCCCAGTCCTGGTCGGCGAAGTCGCCGCCGAACGCGGCATCGAGGAAACGTCTGAGGTCGAGCCGGAACGACGCGTCGAGCAGGTCGGTCGTTGCCGTATGGACCGTCACCATCGAAACAGTCTAGCGGGGCTGCTGCGTCCCGCGGCTATCATTCAGGCAGCAGCGGGGGGCGATCGAGGTCGGTCCCGCGAAGGTCGGGTGCGTCGTTCGAACGGCCCCAGACGAACGGCATCTCGAAGGAGGTGATTCGATGTCCATCCTGACACGGCGCCGCTTCTGCCGGACACTGGGAGCAGGCGGCCTCCTGCCGCCGGTGTCGTTGCGGCCGGCAGAGGTCGCCGCCTTCTCACAGGGTCCCGCGGCCGCGGACAGTTCGCATATCGGCAACCTTTATCCGTTCGTCCAGAAGCAGGCGGACCGCAGCCCGTTGGAACTGTCGTTCCTGAAGTCGCAGTTCCGTACCCTGGCCCCGTGGCAGAAGACTGCCCGCGCACGGGTCCTCGATCACCTGTTCTATTCGCCGCCGGCCGCGCCGGCCGCCGCGGAGGTGGTCCGTCGCACCGACAAAGAGGACTACATCGAGGAGTACCTGACGTTTCAGACGACACCGGATCTTCGTGTCCCGGCTTACGTGCTGATTCCCAAGAATGTCGCCCTGCCGGCGCCGGGGCTCGTCGTGCTGCACTGTCACGGCGGCGCCTACGTCTGGGGAAAGGAGAAGGTCGTCGCCATAGAGAACGAGCATGCGTCGCTCTCCGAGTTCAAGCAACGCCTCTACGAAGGAGCGAGCATCGCGACCGAGCTGGTGCGGCGCGGCTATGTCGTGATCACCATCGACATGTTCTATTGGGGCGAGCGCCGCATGCTGCTCGACGACGACCCTCCGTCTTACCGGGACCCGCAGCGGATGACCGCGGAGGAGATCGCGGCCTTCAACCGGCGATCGAGCCTGAATGAACAGCTCGTCGCACGGAGCCTGATGACCGCCGGCATCACCTGGCCCGGCGTCATGTTATGGGATGACCTGCGAACGCTCGACTACCTGGCCAGTCGTCCCGAGGTCGATCGCCAACGGCTGGGATGCGTCGGTCTTTCGGTCGGAGGCTATCGCAGCTTTCTCCTTGCCGCGCTCGATCACCGGATCAAGGCCGCGGTCGACGTCGGCTGGATGACCTCGTTCGCGTCGAACATCCGCCGCCACGTTCTCAACACCGTCGGCCTCACATTCCATATCCCCGGGCTGTACCGCTATTTCGATCTGCCAGACCTTGCGGCGCTCATCGCGCCGCGCTCGCTGTTGGTGATCAACGGGTCGCAGGACGGGTTGTTCCCACGCGATGGCGTAGAGAAGGCGTTTCGGACAATCGAGGCGTGCTTCCGGAAGGCCGGCGTCGCCGAGCGTCAGCGGTGCCGCCTCTACGACGCGCCGCACCAGTTCAATCGCGCTATGCAGGCTGAGGCGTGGGAATGGCTGGGCACTCGCGTCTGATGCCGTGTTGATCGCGGAGTGAGGCGGAGCACACTACCGCGCACGCCTCAATGTCCGGCCATGCGGAGGACTAGCATGACGACACGTTTCCTCCTGGCAGCACTCACCGTTCTCTGCACCTTGCCGTTCGCGGCGGGGCCTTACGCCCGGCAGGCAGCGCCGGCGGCTGCCGCGACCACTGAGGAGGTCAAGAGGCCGATCGGCGGCGCCGTGGTGTTCGACACGAACGAGCTGCTGCAGCTCTTCCCGCCGCTGCGGGTCGTTCGCTACGAGGATACGAATGCGGTCGCCGATTTCGGGCTGGCCGAGACCAGAGTGGTTCGGTTGGCTGCGGTAAAACCCTGATCGCGCGCCCACCTTCCGTTCGTCGCCACGAACGTGCGAACCCGCGATCCCCGGATAGCTGCCACGGGTGTGTGTCGATTGGAGGTAGGCAACCAGCTACGTACCTCGTCGCGGGAAAGCTGGAAGCTGGAAGCTGAAACGTATCGTTCGTACATGACGAAGCGGGGAAACGCAGAGCGTTCCCCGTCGAGGGGTGAGGATGATGTCGGCCGTCCAGAGTGGCAGCCGAGCGTAGCTGCCTCCCTATTCAGCAAGCACGATGCCAATGCCCAGCCATCGACAGGGTTGTCGTGCGTCCGGGGCGGGACGCACGGATCCTCGTGCTTGTTCACAGTGGCGCCGCTATTCGTGCTGCGCACGCACGGCCACGACCTCAGGAGCCATGCGCCCGGCAATCCGCTCTTCGGCGTCGCGCTCCTGCCGCGACTGCGGAATGCTGTAAGCGGTGTTCCCGGGTAGCCGAATCTCGCGCAGGAAGTACTGATCTCCATAACGGTAGAAGAGCAGGCGCGGCGAATCGTCGCGGTCGTCCGGGCCTTCCGGCTGGCTGATCACGATGGCGGTCTGCCTGAGGCTGCTGACCTGGAACACGTTGAGCTGGTGGGACAGGCGCGAGACGCGATACGTGCCGGCGGGCATCGATTCGCCGCCAATGGCGAACGCGAACGGGACGTCGGTGACGGTGTCCGATGTCTGAGCCTGAACGGAGGCCGCAGCCGCCATTACGACCGCGCCGGCGAGGGTCGTGATTCGGCGAACATGGTTCTGCATCATGTTTCCTTTGTCTGAACCGATGACGCCGGGAGCCGGCGCCGGGGACTCGCGCGGTTGCGCGTGCACCCTCTCGATAGGACGACTGTCAGGGCTCGCAGTCCGTGTGAAGGCGATGAACAATCTGCGACAAAGCGATGGCGGGCGCCCGCCCCTGTGCGCGGGAATCGATCGAACGGGCGCGTCGCCAGCCGGCGGCGCGACGGATGAGCAAGTCGTCGAGCTGCCGGCGTGTCGATCCCGATGAACGCGCGAGCCGCGCGCTCGCGTGCTCGACGCGGGATGCGATGCGGGGTCGTGTTCACGGTACCTGGTTCCTGCGCTGGTATTCGGGCTCATGATTGCCTCCATGTCAGACTGTTGCAGCGCGGAGGCGCGGAGGGCGTCTTGGAGGAAATAGCTCTACAGCTACAGCGGGCGACTGAACGACGGAAGCCGCTCGTCGAGTCGGGCCGCGCCGTGTCGCGCGTCCTTGCTTCGGGCGACGGGTGGAGCGCCGCAGACGTCGCATGCACGTCGGGCCCGGACGACCCGTTCGAAGAGCGTCATGCGCACGACGACATCGCCAGCGTGCTGGCCGGCAGTTTCCAGTATTGCTCCCGGTCGGGACGCGCGGCCATGGCGCCCGGCTCGCTCACGCACTCCAACCACGCGTTCCGATCGGAATTCGGTGTCAGTCCTCGCGAGCACGCACGGCACGCCGCGCCGGCGGGCGCTCGGTGATGGCCGACTGGTTCCAGCAACTGAATCCCGTCTGGCAGGGGCTGCTCGCCGGCATCTTCACGTGGGCGCTCACCGCCCTCGGCGCAGCCGCGGTCTTCGTCTTTCGGTCGGTCAATCGCCGGCTGCTCGATGGCTCACTGGGATTTGCCGCCGGCGTGATGATTGCGGCCTCCTACTGGTCGCTCCTGGCGCCGTCGATCCTGCTCTCCGAGCAGATGGGCCTCATCGAGTGGCTGCCGCCGCTCGTCGGGTTTCTCGCCGGCGCCGGGGCCCTGCGCGTCGCCGACTCGTTGCTGCCGCATCTGCATCTGTTCATGCCTGTCGCTGCAACCGAGGGTGTCCGGACAGGACTGCAGCGCACCGCGCTCCTCGTGCTCGCGATCACCCTGCACAACATTCCCGAAGGGCTGGCGGTGGGCGTGGCTTTCGGCGCGGCAGCAGCGGGCTCCGATACCGCGACCCTCAGCAGCGCGATCGCACTGGCGATCGGCATCGGGCTGCAGAATTGCCCGGAGGGCATGGCCGTGGCTGTACCGCTCCGCGGCGACGGGCTGTCGCCGGCGCGCAGCTTCTACTACGGGCAGATGTCGGCATGGGTGGAGCCTCTTGCCGCAATGCTTGGCGCCGCGGCGGTGCTCGTCATGCAGCCGGTCCTTCCATACGCGCTCGCATTCGCGGCGGGGGCGATGATCTTCGTGGTGGTCGAAGAGGTGATACCGGAGTCGCAGGCGGGCGGCCACCCCGACCTCGCCACGTCCGGCGCCATCCTGGGTTTCGCGACGATGATGGTCCTGGATGTGGCGCTCGGCTGACCCGGCGCGATCGATGGCGGTCGACGAGTCGCCTGACTAGGACGGGGCGCGCCACGACGGCGCCCGAGGTGTCCTGAGCCGACACCGCGACGCGATTCCTGCGGATGTGAACCCCGCCGGTCGATTGTCCGTATGCATGCCCATGCGACGATTGAGTCAGGTCTTCCGGAGCCTGGTCCGGATGCCGGCCTTCACCACGGTGGCCGTATTGACGTTGGCGGTTGGCATTGGCGCCAACGCCGCCGTGTTCGCCGTCATCGAAGGTGTCCTGCTGAAGCCGCTCCCGTACCCGCGTCCCGACGAGCTCGTGGTGCTCGACCACGCGGCCCCCGGCGTCAACATGCCGAGCGCGGGCGCCGCCCCGTTTCTGTATTTCACATATCGGGAGGAAGGCCGGGTGTTCCAGGATGTCGGCCTCTGGAATACCGGGACGGTGAGTGTGACGGGCGAAGGGGACCCCGAGGAAGTCCGGACCCTGTTTCTCACCGACGGAGTACTGCCCATCCTCGGCGTGCAGCCGATGCTGGGCCGGCTGTTCTCGCGGGCAGACGACAGTCCGGGTACGCCCGAGACCGTCGTCCTGACAGCCGGGTACTGGCGATCGAAGTTCGGTGCCGACGGCGCGGCGATCGGACGCACGCTGATGGTCGACAGCCGGCCGCGTGAAATCATCGGCGTGCTCCCGGATTCGTTCCGCTTCCTCGACCGGCACGTCTCGCTCATCGTCCCTTACCGGTTCAACCGCAGCGAAGTGTTTCTCGGACAGTTCAGTTATTCGGCGATAGCGCGCCTGCAGCCCGGCACGACCATCGAACAGGCCAGCGCCGAGGTTGCCCGGCTCATCCCGATCTCGCTCACGCGCTTCCCGCCGTTTCCGGGCGGCAGTGTCAAGATGTTCGAAGAGGCGCGGCTTGCACCGAACCTCCGTTCGCTCAAGGACGATCTCGTCGGCGACGCGCGAACGGTCCTTTGGGTGTTGATGGGCACGATCGGGATGGTGCTGCTCATCGCCTGCGCGAACGTTGCCAATCTGCTGCTCGTCAGGGCCGAGTCGCGCCAGCACGAACTGGCGATTCGCGCGGCGCTCGGTGCCGGTGCGGGCCGCATCGCCCGCGAACTGCTCCTGGAAAGTGTGATCCTCGGCGTCCTCGGCGGCATCGTGGGCCTCGGTCTTGCCGTCGGCGCCCTGCGGCTGCTCGTGGCGCGGGCCCCGGGGAACCTGCCGCGGATCGATGAAATCGCGCTCGACGGGCCGGTGCTGGCTTTTACCCTCCTGCTGTCGGTAGTCGCCGGCGTCCTGTTCGGCGCGATCCCCGTGTTCAAGTACGCGCGCGTCCGGCCGGGCGGCACGCTTCGCGACGGAGGCCGCACGGCAAGCGCCAGCAGGGATCGGCACCGCGCGCGCAGCACGCTGGTCGTGGCGCAGGTGGCCCTCGCGCTGGTGCTGCTCATCGGGTCAGGGTTGATGATCCGCACGTTCCAGGCTCTGAGGAACGTGCACCCGGGGTTCGTCAGGGCAGATCAGGTCCAGACCTTCAGACTCTCGATTCCACAGTCGCAGGTCAAAGAGACAGCGGTGGTCGCCCGCATGTTCCAGGCGATCATGGACAGGATTGCGGCCACGGCGGGGGTGTCCTCCGTCGCGGTCTCCTCGACAGTCACGATGTCGGGCGACGGCTGGCACGATCCGCTGTATGCGCAGGATCGTACCTACACGGAATCACAGGTTCCGCCGCTGCGCCTGTTCAAGTTCGTCTCACCCGGATACATCCAGACCATGGGCGGATCGCTCGTGGCCGGCCGCGACTTCACGTGGGCGGACCTTTACGAGCTGCGGCCGGTCGCCATGGTGTCGGAGAATCTCGCCCGCGAGCTCTGGGGTCAACCATCGAACGCGATCGGTAAACGCATACGTCCCTATGCCACAGGCATCTGGCGCGAAGTCATCGGAGTCCTCACCGACATGAGGGACGACGGCCTGCATCGAAAGGCACCGACCGTGGCCTACTGGCCTTTCCTGATGGAGCAGTTCACGCCGAGCGAAAACCGGGAATTCGTGCAGCGAGGTCTGTCGTATCTCGTGCGCAGCAGCCGCACCGGTTCCGACGGGTTCGTCGCGGAGCTCGGACGTGCGGTGTGGGCGGTGAATCCGAATCTGCCGCTGGCCAGCGTCCGAACCCTGGAGGAGATCTACGATGCGTCGCTCGCGCGAACGTCGTTTGCGCTGGTGATGCTCGGGATCGCCGGCGTCATGGCCCTGTTGCTCGGCGTTGCTGGCATCTACGGCGTGATCTCGTACTCGGTGTCGCAGCGCACGCGCGAGATCGGCATCCGCATCGCGCTCGGTGCGCAGGCCCGGGCGGTCAGGCGCATGTTCGTGGCGCACGGTTTGATTCTCGCTGGATTCGGCGTGGCGATCGGGATGGCGGCGGCGTTCGCGGTGATGCGCCTGATGTCCTCGCTGTTGTTCGAGGTCAGCGCGGTCGACCCCACGACCTATGCCCTGGTCTCGCTGACGCTGATAGCCGCAACCGCGCTCGCCAGTTACGCGCCCGCCGTGCGGGCGACGTCTGTGGATCCAATTGAAGCACTCAGGTCCGAGTAGCGCCACGGGCTGATGGGCCGTTGTCACGGTCCATCGACTGTCCGTTAGCGGGTGGTAGCAGTGACCGGGCTGGCTGCGCCTGCCGCGTTCGGTTCAGAGCGGCTTCTCGTACCGCCACACCTCGAGCGGGAAGTGGCCGTTCGGCGTTTCAGCGTGGTAGACGATCGTGGCGGCGCGACGCCAGCCGCGTTTCTCGTAGAACCTCGCCGCCCGATCGTTGCCGATTGCGCACGACAGCCACGCGGTCTTCACCCCGCATCCCGACAGCCGCGCCTCCGCATCGTCGATGAGGGCCGCGGCCGCGCCCGAGCCACGCGCCGCTGGCGATACGAACAGCTGATACAGCTCGTCGTCGCGGACAATGCAGAAGCCGAGAGGAGCGCCGCGTGGGCCGACGACGCGGATCGACCGGAGGGCGTGCTCGAGCCTCCCGCGAAAGTTGTCCAGCGTACGGATCGCGGTGAGCTCCGTCGGCACGAGTGATGCGTGCGACTCGTGCCATCCTTGGTGCCAGAGCGCAGCCAGCTGGTCGATCTCGTCCGGCTCGGCGTTTCGCACGACCATGGCGTCATTGTCGCCTTCGCGCGGCCGCGCCGCAATCGTCGTTGCGACGCGACACGGAGCGAGCATCGTGGGACGAGGGAGGCCGGTGCCTCCCTGCGTCCTCGGAACCGGGCGCGTTCAGACGTCGAGCGCCTTTGCCTGCCGGGCCGGGTTGAACACTTCGGCGAGCGTTTCCAGCGGCCTCGCGAATTCGAGGGCGGCCTTCTGCAGGTCTCTGCGCACGGCTTCCAGGGCCTTCACCGCATCCAGGCGGATGAAGTCGAGATCCGTGTGCAGCACGTTGTCCTGTTCGTCGTCTCCGTCGTGAATCTTCACGCCGCTCGCGCGAATCCACGCTTCGAGCTTGTCGACGGCCGGCAGCTGACCGGTGCGATCCTTGAAATACTGCTGCAGCAGCAGGAGCACGCCCACGGTGACAGGCGTAGCCTGGCTGGTGCCGTGCTGGACCGACTCCCCTGTATCGCTGTTGATGCCCGAGGAGGTGACCGGTGCGCCCGGCGCGAAGATGTCCGTGCGGCAGGGCTTGCTGACCTTCGGGTGGAGGCGTTGTGAAAACGGCGTGAGGCGATCGGGCGCGGTCGAGAACGCCTGCGCACCGCTCGAGTAGCTGAACCCGCCTTCGTCGAAATCGTAGACGGCGCCAACGCTGACGGTGTCGCGGAAGATCGCCGGGTAGCCCATGCCCTGCTGGCTGTTGTGCGTGAAGTAGTCGTTGCCGGCAGCCACGACGACGGCGACGTTGCGGGCGCGCAGGTCGGCGATCACGAGACGCATCTCGTCGGCGGCGAACTGATCGTCGCTCTGGTAGTTGCCGCCGTCGCCGAGCGACATGCAGACCGCCGTGATGGCGTGGACCTCGCGGTTGGCGGCCACCCACTTGAGCCCCTCGAGGATGCCCGCGAACGAGCCGCCGCCGGTGTTGCTCAGCACCTTCACGGGAATGACGCCGGTGCCCGGCGCCATTCCTTTATGGATGGCGCCGGCGGCGATGATGCCGGCGACGTTGGTGCCGTGTCCCTGGCCGTCGCTGGCATCGGCCGGATCGCCGCCGTTGTCGGTGGTGAAGTTCCGCTGGTTCACCACGCGTCCGGCGAAGTCCACGTGGGTCGTGCGCAGCCCGGTGTCGAGCACCGCGACGGTGAGCCCCTTGCCGTCCACTTGAAACAACTGCCGCGCCTTGCTGGCCCGCACGAGGTTGTCGACCTCCACGAGCTCGAGCCCGAACTGCGACCGCTCGAATTGCACCGGCACTTCAACTTCCCTGACCTTGGTGGGAGCCATACGTCCTCCTTCTCCTCGCGGGCGGCCTACTCGTTGGCTGGGGGCCATCTTGCGGCGCCCGTCCTCCTTCTCTTCGCGGGCGGCCTGCTCGGTGGCCGGGGGCCATCTTGCGGCGCCCTTCTCCTTCTCCTCGCGGGCGGCCTGCTCGTTGGCTGGGGGCCATCTTGCGGTACGTTGTCACTCGCTTCGTGCTGCGCGATCCGGGCAGCCGCACTCGTGCCGAACGAGCGGCGGACGTGGTCGCGTGCGACTCCTGTAACGCAGGGGACGCCCGCCACTCTGCGCCTCGATCGCCGGCAAGTCAACATGGATTTCCCGCACATGGATTTCCCGCGTGCGTGGATTGCCCGCGCGACGGTCGGCTGAAACGTTAGACGGACGTGATCCTCGGGATTCGCTGCGGACCGCGCCGCTGAGCCGGCGCGACCGAAGCCGTGGCAGAATGCCAACCCATGATGCGCGCCGCCCTTCTGACCGCATGCGTCGTCGTCGCCGGCGCGCCGCTTGCGGCGAACTGGCCTCAATGGCGCGGGCCGTCAGGACTTGGCGTGTCTCCGGAGTCTCGACTGCCGACGACCTGGAGCGAGCGCGACAACATGTCCTGGAGCGCCGCGCTCAGCGGCACGGGATCGTCTTCACCGATCGTCTGGGACGATCAGATTTTCGTGACGTCGCAGATTGGCATGGCGCATCACGGCAGCGGTGGCCATCCCAGGCTGGCGCGCGACGAAGCGGCCCTGGCGTCGATCGAAACGCCCATCGGTGTCCGGCGGCCGCCATCCGGCGGCGACGAGGTCGTGCTGCTGAGCGTCGAGTCGTTCGATCGCGCCGACGGCCGCCGCCGCTGGGAGTATCGCTTCACGGCGGAGGGTCCCTTTCCCAGCCTTCACGAGAAGCACAACCTCGCCACGCCGACGCCCGTCACCGACGGCGAACGCCTCTTCGCGTGGTTTGGTACGGGCCAGATCGTCGCCCTCGATCTGCGCGGCCGTCTCGTGTGGTCGAGGCATCTTGGCCGCGAGTACGCGCCGTTCGACATCAACTGGGGTCATGGCAGCTCCCCGATCCTCTACAAGGACCTGCTGATCCTGCTCTGCGATCACGACACGGCGTCCTACCTTCTCGCGCTCGACGCGCGAACCGGGAAGGAACGATGGAAAACGGATCGTGGCCGCGGCCGCGCCTCCTACAGCACGCCGCTCGTCGTCCCCGGTCCGAAAGGCGACGAGCTGCTCGTGAATTCGACCGAGCGCATCGACGTCTACGATCCCGCGACGGGCGCGCCGCTCTGGCATGCGGACGCGGAGCGCCAGTCGCCGGTCCCGTCAGCTGTGTTTCACGACGGCACCATCTACATGACCCGCGGCTATCGGAACAGCCCCTACATGGCGATCCAGCCCGGAGGGCGCGGCGACGTCTCGGCGAGTCACGTGCTCTGGCGGGCTGCCGGTGGCGGGTCGTACACCGGATCGATCGTGCACTACGATGGGCTGCTGTACCTGACCAACGACGTTGGCGTGCTGACGTGCGCCGACGCCCGCACGGGGCAGCGGGTCTGGCAGACGCGTCTCGACGGCGTCTTCTTCGCGTCGCCGGTCGCCGCTGACGGCAAGATCTATTTTGCGAGCCAGACCGGCGAAACCATCGTCGTGAAGGCCGGGCGCACGCCGGAGATTCTCGCGCGCAACGATCTCGGCGAGCGCCTCGTGGCGTCGCCGGCCATCTCGAATGGACAGATCTTTCTGCGCAGCGACGGACGGCTGTATGCCGTCGGCAACGCGCGCACCGCAACCGCACGCATCGAACGGCGTCAAAATTGATGACCGCCGCAAGATGCCTACAACTGCCGGAACAGGCCGCTCGCGAGAAACAAGAATGACGCTTGAACACGCGCCGCCGGGCTGAAAAGAGAGCGGGCGCGCCGAGCGTTGACGCACGGTCGAGCAGGCGATCGGCGAACTGATGCCGCCCGCAGCGCTGGTTGCTCTGCCGGCCCTACCCCAGGTCCACGAGCACGGTGAACCCGCCGTACGCCATGCGCTTGCCGTCGAATGGCATGGGCGTGCGTTCCATCTGCATGCGGGGATCCTTCATCACGCGCGCGTTGACCCGGTCGCGGTGCGCCTTCGACTTGTAGACGATCCACGAGAACACGACCGTCTCGCCCGGCTCGAGCTTCATCTGCTTCGGGAATGGCAATCCGAACTTCACCTGCAGATCGTCGCCGACGCATTCCCGATACTCCAGCGCGCCGTGCTCGAGCCACACTTTTCCGGCCGGGGTGGAGATCTTCTTGTACGCCTGGAGGTTCTTCTTC
>JBOGIX010000067.1:0-4345 GCA_050744685.1 Vicinamibacterales bacterium
CGCCAGCATCGCCAGCAGCAGGCCGTCGAGCTCAGGAGGCAGATCGGCGCGCAGCCGCGACGGCGCGATCGGATGCTCGTTGATGATCGCGTTGAGTACGGAAAACCCCGACGGCGCGACGAATGGACGCCGGCCGGTCGCGAGCTCGTACAGCACCACGCCGAGCGAGAAGACATCGGAGGCGGCGCCTGCCGGATCACCCTGCGCCTGCTCGGGCGACATGTAGGGCAGCGTTCCCACCAGCAGGCCCGCCGTCGATTGTTCACCGGTCTGTGTGGTCGCATCCGCCTGCTCGCCGGTCTGGCGCGCGAGTCCGAAGTCGAGCACCTTCACGTACCCATCCTGCCGCACCATGATGTTGTCCGGCTTGATGTCGCGGTGGGCGATCCCCGCGCCGTGCGCCACCGCCAGGGCGCGGGCAACCTGCGCCCCCACGGACACGATCGTCTCGATCGGCGGCGGCGTGCTGATGAACGCGGTCAGCGTGCGGCCGTCGACCAGCTCCTGCACGATGTAGTGCGAACCGTGATCGGTCCGGCCCACCTGATGGATGGTGACGATGTTCGGGTGGTTCAGGGCCGAGGCGGCGCGCGCCTCGCGGAAGAAGCGGGCGACCGCCAGCGAGGCTGCCGCCCGGCCCTCGGGCAGGAACTTGATCGCCACGGCCCGATCGAGGCGCGTATCGCGAGCGCGGTAGACCTCGCCCATCCCGCCGCGGCCGAGTACCGCTTCGATCAAGTAGTGGTCGATGGTCGTCCCGACCATGGTCGCCCCCGTTGCTCGAACGATCTAAAAGCTCTCGAGAATCTCCACGTTGCCGACGCCCATCGCTCCCTCGAAGTAGCCGACCGGAGGCGCGGGAATCGCCTGTGCGAGCGCGGGGGGCAGCTGGCTGACGATCGGCAGCAGATGATACGGGCACAGCGCGGACGCACCCGTGAGCACGAGGCCTCCCTGCGCCTCCCACAGATCTCCGTCCGTCAGGTTCCACTCGCTGCCGATGAGCTGACAGAGCGAGGGGGTCGCTGGATCGACCGGGCTCGGCATTACGCGCAGCGAGACGAAGTTCAGCGGCATCGGGATGACGCTCTTTCCCTGCACACGAAAGGGACGCACCGGCAGCGCCTCGCCCAGGCAGATGCGCGTCCCGCGCGGGCTCTCCAGCGCGCTGCTCAACGTCTCTCCTTCGTCGAACGAGATGTCGCCGATGCGTTTGGGAAAACCGCCGATCTCGCGGCCAGCTGCCATCGCGCGGTCGGTCGTCACGTGCAGGCGGACCGCGTACGCCACCGGTTTTCCCTTGTAGGTCGCGAAAATCGTTTGCGAGACCTCGTTGTACGCGCCGATGTTGCTGAACGGATACTTGGCGAAGATTACCTGCGCGATCGCCATGCCGGGCGACGGCTCGACGAGCTCGAGCTGCTCGGGCAGCACCGCCGCGGCCCTGGCGGCATCGGTCAGGTACGGGAACAGCAGAATCCGGATGTTCCGGTAATAAATCGGGAACGGCTGATAGAGCGGGTCGTCGACCGGCATCGAGTAGCCGAAGGACGCCTTCTTGAGCGATCCCTGCGTGCCCATGCGTCTGATCCTCCCGTGCCGCTGCGGGGGGCCCCCAGGACACACGCCGGACAACCTCCAGCGCGCAGCGCTCAGAATTGAGCGGCTCACAGTATCACAACAGTGCGGCTGGCGACGCGGGTCGAGGACCAGAAGCGCCGATTGACATCCATACGGCGCCGCGCGCATGATCCGCGCACTCGTTCACAGCCGATTGCGGTCACGTGGTGGAACCGAACCTCGATACGCCTCCGCCCGGAGAAGATGCGGCCATCGCCGCCATCACCGACATGCTCGCGCGCAAGGTGCGTGCGACCCACCGGCCCGGTGCCATCGTCCGGCGCGACGCGCATCCGAAACATCATGCCTGCGTGGAGGCGACGTTCACGATCATGGATGGCGTTCCTCCGGATCTGCGGCACGGCCTGTTCGCCCGATCCGGCCGTTACAGTGCCTTGATCCGGTTCTCGAACGGATCGCCGGCCATTCAGCACGATCGGCGCCGCGACGCCCGGGGCATGGCGGTGAAGCTCCTTGGTGTGCCCGCCGGCGCGGGGAGCGCAACCGGCGCGACGCAGGATTTCGTGCTGTCGAGCGATCCCGCGTTCTTCGTGCGGAACGTCGCCGACTACGTGCTCTTCGCGCGGGCGGCCGCCGATCCCGACGCGTCGGCTGCAGTACGGGCGTGGCGCGCGTGGCGTTTCTTTTTCAGCGGCCCGCCGGCGCGCTGGCGCACGCGCGAGCTGCACAAGATGCTGCGGTGCATGATCCGCATCGACAACCCGCTCGGCATTCGGTACTGGAGCCAGACGCCGTACAGGCTCGGTCCGCTGGCGGTGAAGTACTCGGCCCGGCCGCTCTCACAACCGATCGCGCCGGCCTCGCGAAGACGGCCCGATTACCTGCGCGAGACCATGGCCAGGCAGCTTGCCGCCGCCCCTGCGGCATTCGAGTTCCTCGTACAGCCATTCGTCGACCAGCAGCGCACACCGATCGAGGATTCCACCATCGACTGGGACGAACGCGTCGCTCCATCGGAGGCGGTCGCCCGCATCGATATTCCCGTGCAGACGGTCGACGATCCCGTCAAGCTCGCGCTGGCCGAGAACCTGTCGTTCACGCCCTGGCACAGCCTGCAGCAACATGCGCCGCTCGGCGGCATCAACCGCGTGCGCCGCGCGGCCTACGACACGGTTTCGATCATCCGGCACGAGCTGAATCGCGTTCCGCGCGAGGAGCCCGCCGCCTTCACGGTCACAGGGGAACACCATGACGCCTGAACCGAGCCCGTTCCGCATCGCCGCCCTGGTCGCAACAGCTGCCCTCGTCGCTGCCGCCTGCTCGCGCGATCGTCCAGGGGAGGTCGTCGCCACCACGACACCCGCAGCGGCTCGCCAGCTTGCGCCGGACACCAATGGCCTCACGGTGGCCGACCGCCAGCGCTACTACCACCTCTCAGAGGGAGGCGAGCTCTATCCGGTCGAGTGGCTGCGGGCGCTCGAAGTCGAAGTCACCGGCGCCGACGGCAAGCGGGTCGTGCGGCCGTTTCTCGACAACATGGAGCGCTTCGGGTTCATCCCCGACGAGCCGAGCACCGAAAATCCTTACGGCCTCCCGGTGGGGCTGACCGTCGCGCGCTCGATGACCGGGGCAGAGCTCGTCGGCCTGAACTGCACGGCATGTCATGTCGGCGAGATCGCGTATCGCGGCACGCGCGTCCGCATCGATGGCGGCCCCAACATGATCGCGGTGAATGCGTTCATCAAGAGCGTGATCGAGGAGACCGAGCGCACGCTCGAGCACTCGACGCGCGGCATCGCGTTCCTCGAGCGGCTGAAGGAAACGCGGGTCCGAGGGATGCCGCCGGTGACGACAGAGGCCCGGCCATCGCCGCAGGTCGTGCTCGCGCAGTCTAGCGGCACGGCAGCGCGGATCGAGCACGTGCGTGCCGCCGTGCGCGCGCATCTCGCCGGCATGAAGTCGCTGGCCGCCGTCGGCGCCGCTGCGGCGAAGGCGACTCCGGACGGCTACGGGCGCGTGGACGCATTCGGCCAGGGACGCAACGAGCTCTTCGGGTCTAACCGCGCCAACATCCGCGTGCCGAACGCGTCGGTCAGCCTGCCGCATACGTGGGGCATGGAACAGACCTCATGGCTGCAGTGGGGCGCCAACACGAACTCGGTGATCGAACGGAACATCGGACAGGCGCTCGGCGTCGGCGCCTGGGTCGACACGAAGACCTGGGACTCCTCGGTCCGCGTCGACAACTTGAACGAGCTCGAAGAACTCACTTACAAGATCACGGCGCCGGCGTGGCCGTCGTCTTTTCCACCAGTCGATCAGGCACGAGCGGAGCAGGGGCGCGCCCTCTTCGTCACGCACTGTGCGTCGTGTCATGAGAAGTGGACCACCACACCGACAGGACTCCGCGAATACCAGCTGTTCGCGCTCGACGTCGTCAAGACCGACCCGGCGACGGCGACCGCCTTCGAGCAGCCGGTCTCGTTGCCGTCCGGCGCGCAGCCGTTCCCGCTCGCCGCCTTCGCCATCGTCACGAAGGTGAAGAACGCCTATTACAAGCGGCACGAGATCAGCCCCGCGCAGGTTGCGGACTTCGAGCGGACTGCCGTGCGCACGCCGCCCCAGCTGTTCCGCCTCCCCTTGCAGCAGGCGGACCGATGGGCGGACACCAAGGGGGGCAAAGTCTATCGCGCCAAAACGCTTGTCGGGATCTGGGCGACCGCGCCCTTCCTGCACAACGGCTCGGTGCCGACGATGTACGACC